>NZ_JBSHNE010000020.1:0-107532 GCF_053646035.1 Streptomyces sp. NPDC055287
CGTTGGCCCGGCGAAAAGCTGTATGTGGTGCTGGACAACTTCTCCCCGCACAAGCACACCGAAGTCCGCACATGGGCCGCCGACAACGACATCGAACTGGTTTTCCTGCCGACCTACGGCTCCTGGCTGAACTGGATCGAATCGGAGTTCGCAGCCCTGCGCTACTTCGCGCTCAACGGCACTGACCACCGCACCCACGGTGAGCAGAACGCAGCCATCGGCGCCTACATACGCTGGCACAACACCCGCGCCGAGCCGAAGACCAACTTCGCCCCCGACTCACCAATCCGACAGTGGACGCAATACCCGGCCAAAGCAGCGTGACAAGCCACTAGGCCAGCTCGGCGGGGTCGTGGCTGATCAGGTCTCCTGGCTGACACTGGAGGACATCGCAGATCCTCGACAGGGTCGAGAAGCGGATGGCCTTGGCCCGCCCGTTCTTGAGCACGGACAGGTTTACGACCGTGATACCTACCTGCGCGGACAGTTCGGTGAGCGTCATGCCGCGCTCGGCGAGGAGCCGGTCGAGGTGGATCCGGATCGCGTGAAGTTCCTCTTCGGCCATCAGATGGTCCCTTCGAGGTCCTCTCGCATTCGCACGCCCTCGCGCATGATCTTCCCCATGATCACTGCGGCGAGGCCAGCAAGGACGAGCACCTGCGGCCCGGAGACCGTCGGCCCAGAACCCGCGACCGGCGCCATGCTCCCGACGAGCCAGGACTGCGACCAGCCGACGACGAGGCCGGCCAGCGGCGTGCCCACGGCGACGCACCAGCCGAGAACGGAGAGCCGTTGCGACACCGCGTCGGTGAATGGCCCCTGCAGGAGGACGGTCTTTAGCAGCCGGGAGAAGAGCAGCAGCGCGAGGGAACCGAACAGCAGCCAGGGCAGTTCGCCCCCGAGGTCGGCAGCGCGCTGACCCACAGAGGGACTGTCCTGACAAAGACGCGTGGCACTGCTGGACGCGTCCACGCCCTTGCCAATCGGCAGGCTGTCCGGCGCCAGTGAGGCATTACGCCAGAAGTCCGTCTGAACGCAGACCGCCCCGTCGTCGAGCATGTGCGTGAACCCCGTGCCGACGAAGGCGAGCCCGCAGAACACCGCCAGCACCAAAGTCACCGAGGCCAGGGGCCTCGTGAGTCGCGTGTTCACCGCATACCTTCCCATCGATTATCGATATGCCCAGACTAGAGGATCATATCGATAATCGACAAGTCCATGGCCGCCGACGAGACCGCCTCGGCAGGCTGGGCAGGCCAGCTTTCACCTCGGATCGGCTGATGAGAGCGTTCGGGGCTCTCTGCGAGCAGGTCGCCGCGACGCTCTGTGGCTCTGGCATGGGAGCCCGAGTCTCCGCCGACTCAGCACATGTCACGAGCGGGCGGCCCCGGCCCTCAGATGAGTGCGAAACCAAGTGGGGAACGCGAGCGTGCCTGGGGAAAATGGCTCTGACCGCGATTCCGTTTGGCGACAGGCGTGGGTACCAAGTCAGCGAGGGCGACGGCGGCGGTGATACGCGAACGTCAGGGCCAGCAGCAGGGGGCCCCACAAGGTGAACAGACCGCTGACCGTCATCGCCAGCACGTCCCAGCCCTCGGCGTACGGGAAGCCGTCAGCACCGCAGAGGCGGAAGGCCCCGAACGCCCAGTGGACCATCAGGGCGGTGAAGAAGAGGCCGCTGATCGTCACGGGGAGGATCACCGCGAAGGGCGGTATGCGTCTGCCGCTCAGCCTGGGGACCCAGGTGGGCACAACCTCACCCCACCGGCGGACCAGGCCGAAGCTGAGCAGTGCGAATGCCTCGGACAGAACACTGAGTCCGACGACGTAGGGAATGTTCCACCGTGACGGGGGCAGGACCTCCCCGCCCATGCCGTAGCCGAAGGCGATGGGCAGACGCCACAGGCAGACAGGCAGTGCGACCAAAGGCATCGCATGGGCTGCGCCGGCAGCCCACCGAGGAACGGGCCGTTCTGTCGCTGTCGTGTTGATGTGCACCCTGTGGGTTGTCATGCCCTCAGTGTCTCTGGGCAGCCCACCAGCCTGGATCAGCGCCGCGGGCGATCCGCCTCCGCCTGAAGGGCGATGAGCGCGGTCCAGAAGTCTGACTCCGTCGCTGCCATCACCCAAGTCATGGCCAAATTTCACGGAACTGCGGCCAGAGTCAAAATCACGGATCCCCATCACTGCGGCTTCGATGAGAGCTTGGGCCGGTTTCTCATCGAGGATTTCCACGGTGGTCGGCACGCCTGCCTCGTCGGCGGCCTCGACAGCGTGGCCGAGCACTGTGCGGCCTACTTCGCGGATGGCGTCATGGTGGCTCTGGTACTCCTCGCCCACGCCGCGGGAGGCTGCGGGCGCCGTACACGAGCACCAGGGGGCTCGCCGAATGCGTGCGCCACTTCGATGGCGACGCGCAGTGCGTGGGCCGCGCCACTGGATTCGTCGTATCCGAGAACGACCGTCATGTCACCGTCCGTTTTCGGGTTTCGCCTCGGGGGTGACTACACCGGGGCGTTCGGACCAGTAGGTGGGCGAGAGCAGGCGCCAGGCGAGCATGATGATCACTCCAGCGGTCGTGATGCCGATGCCGATGACGAGCGGCGGGCCGAGGCCGAGCCATGAGACGCCGCTGTAGGAGTTCTGCGGGTCGGACATGTCGATGACCGATTCGGCGAGCAGCCAGGTCAGCAGTGCGGAGCCGGTCAGCGGGCCGATCCCGATGAAGAGGAAGTTGCGGAGGCTGTCGGTCAGCCGGCGGCGGTAGTAGACCGCGCAGGCCAGGCCGGTGAGGGCGTAATAGAACGCGATGAGCAGTGACAGGGCGGTCAGTGAGTCGAACAGGGCGTTGGTGCTGATCTGGTTGACCGCCAGGTACCAGGCGATGGCCACGGCCGCGACCCACCAGGTGCTGGTGTGCGGGGTGCGGAAACGGGGGTGGATTCGGGAGAAGTGACCGGGCAGGGCGTGGCGGCGGGCCATGGACAGGATGGTGCGGGAGGCGGGGATGATCGTGGTCTGGGTCGATGCGAGCGCGGAGGTGGAGACCGCGAGGAGCACGATCCAGTCCCAGCTGCCCATGACTTCACCGGCGAGCAGGGCGAAGATCGCTTCTTCCTCGTCGGCGTTGTCGGCCAGGAATGTGGTGCCGGCGTAGGCGACGACGGCGAAGGCGACCGATACGTACGTCACCAGGAGCACGATCGTCGACCAGACGCCCGCTTTGCCTGGCGCGGTGGCGGAGTCCTTCACCTCCTCGGTGAGGTTGACCGCCGATTCCCAGCCCCAGTAAATAAACACCCCCAGCAGGAGCCCTCCGGTCAGCGCCGCGCCTCCGGCACCGAACGGGTCCAGCCAGCCGGCTGCGGGGGTGAGGGACTCGAGCGACGTCGTCCCGGCGTAGACGCGGTAGAGGGCCACCGCCGCGAACACGATCAGGCAAACGACCTGAGCGAGGATGAGGACGTTCTGCACCTTGGCCGACGCCTCGGTACCGATGACACACACGGCTGTCATCACCAGGATGAGGAGCACGGTCAGCAGCTGGCGCACCAGTTCGCTCTCGGCCCAGCTGTCAAGGCCGACAGCGAGCAGGCCGAAGGTGACTGCGACGTCGGCCAGCGACCCGACGACGAGGACTCCGGTCATCGCCACGGCCCAGCCGGCGAGCCAGCCGGCCCATGGTCCCATCGCCCGGGTGACCCAGGAGAAGGTCGTGCCGCAGTCCTGGTCGGCTTTGTTGAGGTAGAAGAACGCCGAGGCGATCAGCAGCATCGGCACGAACGCGGCGAGCATGACGCCGGGGGCGTGGACGCCCACGAGCGCCACGACCGGCCCGATGGCCGCGGCCAATGAGTAGGCCGGGGAGGTGGAGTTCAGGCCGATGACGAGCGCATCGGTGAAGCCGATCGCATCGGGCTTCAGTCCGCGGGGCGGGTCGGCGCCCGCGATGTCGTCGTTCATTTTCCCTCACTTCAGGGTGTCGGCGTGGCGGGTGCGGGGGTTCCCCCAGTTGAGCTGAGAGCACGAGAGGGGGGTGGATGCGGCGGTGTGCCCCGGCCCGTGACGTGGCCGGGGCGTTTGGCCGCGTCGGTGTTACTGGTCGCGCATGCCCCAGGGGGAGCCGTATTCGGTCAGCAGGTCCAGGAAGGGCCGGGGGGCGAAGGCTTCGGGGCCGAGGATGCCGCTGCCGGTCCAGGTGCCGTTCGCCAGCAGCTCCAGGGCGACGACCGGGTTGATGGCCGTCTGCCAGACCACGGCCTGCGAGCCGTATTCGCGCATCGACCACTGGTTGTCAACGACGTGGTATAGGTACACCTGGCGCGCACGCCCGTCCTTGGTTCCCTTCACCCAGGTGCCGGCGCACGTCTTGCCGTGCATACGGTCGCCGAGCGTGGCCGGGTCGGGCAGGCAGGCCGCGACGACGTCACGCGGGGAGACCTCGGCGCCGCCGGGCAGGGTCACCTTCTCGGTGCGGTCCAGGCCCAGCTTGTGCAGCGTCTTGAGGGTCGCGATGAACTCATCGCCCAGCCCGTACTTGAACGTCACCCGCTTGGCGTCCACCCAGCGCGGGATCAGCAGCACCTCTTCGTGCTCGACGTTGACGCACTCGACCGGGCCGATGCCCTCGGGGAAGTCAAAGACCTCCGGTTCGCTGAAGGGAGCGGTGGTGAACCAGCCGCGGTCCTTCTCCCAGATCACCGGTGGGTTCAAGCACTCTTCGATCGTCGTCCAGATGGAGAAGGACGGCGCGAAGTCGAAACCGTCGACCGTCAGGTTCGCGCCGTCACGGACCCCGATCTCCTCGATCTCGTCGAACAGCTCCTCCGCGGCGTAGCGGGCGAAGACGTCCGAGAGGCCGGGCTCCACGCCGACACCGACGAGCGCCAGCCTGCCGGCCCTCTCCCACTCGGCGGCGCGTTCGAACTGCCCGTCGCCGAGCTTGATCCAGCACTCCTCGTACGGGCGCTCGGGGTGACGGGAGGACAGAGACATCGCCATGTCCAGATAGTGCGCGCCGGCCGCCAGTGCCGCCTCAAACAGCGGCATGACGAACCGCGGGTCGGTGGCGTTCAGCAGCACATCGCAACCCTCCTGCCGGACCAGGTCCGTGACCGCCGCCTGGTCGGAGGCGTCGATGCGTGCCGCGCTGAACCGCGTCTCGCTCGCTCCCAGTGCGGCCACGGCCGCCTCGGCGCGGGAGACGTCGTAGTCGGCGACAACCATCTGGTCGAAGAAGGAGCGGCGGGCGGCGATCTTGGTGATCGCGGTGCCCACGCCGCCCGCGCCCACAAGCAGTATTCGCATGACAAAGGTGCCTTTCAACGGGGAGGCCGAAGCCCTGGATGCGTCATGAAACGGGCCCGACACAAAAACCGTCAACAGCGTTGGCATAAGCTTGTAGGGAGCGGAAGGGAGTCGTCATGGCGAAGGAAGTGGTGCCGGAGGCCGACCGGCGCCGCAGGAAACCGACCAAGCAGGGCGTCGTCCTCACGGAGAAGCTGATCGTGCAGACCGCACTGCGCATGCTGCACGAACACGGCCGGGAAGGGCTGACCGTGCGGCGCCTCGGCGTGGCGCTCGGCGCCGATCCCAGCACGCTGTACCGGTACTTTCGCGGCACCGACGACCTGACACTGGCGATCGCCGACGAATTGATCGGACGCGCCATGCGCGGCTGGGAGGCCACCGGTGACTGGCGCGCCGACCTGCGCGACGTCGGTCTTCGCATCCACACCGCCTACCTCAACCACCCCGAAGCGGCCGTCCTCACCGCCAACCGAGTCAGTGGCCGGGCCAATGAAATCGCCACCGACGAGGAAATCCTCGGCATCCTGCGCTTCGCCGGTCTGCCCGACCCGGACGTAGTACGCATCTACCAGGCGTTCATCGACCTGGCCCTCGCCTTCGCAGCCCTCGACGCCGCCAGCCTCGCCCTCCCGGAAGCGGCCCGTGCAGCCGACGAGGCAGTGTGGCGTGCCACCTACGCCCAGCTGTCCCCCGAGACCCACCCGAACATCGCAGCCACCGCTCCCCTGCTGATCGCCCGCATGAATGACAGCGCCTACCCGACCGCCCTGGAAATGCTGCTCGACAGCGCGGCGGCAACGCTCAAAGCCGGCTGAGCCGGCCGTTCAGGTCACCAGCCGAAGCCGTGCGCTGCGGGTTGACGCCGACCGTGTCCTCGAGTCGGGTCGCACAGGGAGTCGAACCGGCAAAGCTGGTGTGGTCAATGACCGTGCAGCGCCGCGCGATCTGCTGTGGGCCAGCTTCGCCGCCGATCAGCAGGGCGCACTAGGGTCCGTCTTCGAAGTGATCTTGCCCAGAGCAGGAACGACGCCAGGCTGACCGCTGCTTCGTGGGAAGTGGCGGTCTTCTCGTACCTGGTCGCGATGCCGCGGAAGGCTTTGAGTCGGTTGAAGCAGCGTTCGACGGTGTTGCGGCGGCGGTAGGTTGACGCTGGCCGCCGCATTTCGCCGGCCACGGCATCGACCGGATCGAGCGCGTCCTGACGGACAACGCGTGGGCCTACCGCAAAGGCCTGGCCTGGGAGCAGGCCCTGGCCGATCTCGGCGCGGCCGGCAAGCGCACCCGCGCCTACCGACCGCAGACCAATGGCAAGGTCGAGCGCTTCAACCGCACCCTGCTCGACGAATGGGCCTACCTGCGGCCCTACACCAGCAACGCCGAACGCACCCGCCGCACTGGACAGCTTCCTCGGTCCCACACCGCACTTCGGAGGCCAGCCACGGGCGCCGGCGGCGTGCTGGTGTGCGCGGACGATGCGGGAGTCGACCGACATCAGCCAGTCGACGTCCCCGGCCGCGTCCGCCCAGGCCTGCGCGGCCACCAGACCCTGGTCACCTACGCCTTCTCGTTCTGTTGGGACGCCTGGTTCAGTCCGCCACCCGACCGAGGCTTCGCCCGGCGCAGCACCACTGGAGCCGCCCGAAGACCGGGCAGGCCCGAGAGGGGGACCAACCAAACACCACCAGCCCCACTCGGCCAGCTGGCCCAAGGCGATACGCGCCGTCCGAGCCTGGCTCGACCCCCGGACCAGCCTCCAACGCTGCTGGCGAGCCTGGACGAATGCACCCCCACCACCGGAACTCCAAGCACTGATCAACGCCGTCGGCGCAGGCACCTGTGGTTCTCGTGTGACGGGGCCGGACCCTACACCGCCACCATCAAGTCGGTGAAGTTCTCGCGAACGAACCTGAACCAAGCAGCCATCGGGAAGGACGTGTCGGTCAGCGCCGCCACATGCTGACCGGCTGACACCACCGCCCGGTGTGGTCGCATGGCTGCGCGCTTGCTGACCGCAGCTGGGTGACTGGACTCCGGGGCGAGCTGGGCCCGGCAGTGGTCCGGAAGCCGGTTCCGTGGCGGCGATGAGTCTGCGGGCACCCGCAGGTCTATCTCTTGACGGAGACAACCGACTCATCTGGAGTAAGCCATGGGCCTCATCCACATCGAGCTGTTCGCGACCCTCGACCTCGTCGGGCAGGCGCCCGGCGGTCCCGACGAGGACCCGGTGGGGTTCCCGTTCGGCGGCTGGCAGGCGCCCCTGCTGGACGAGGTCGCCGGGGCGCAGGTCGGTGCCGCGTACGAGGGCACGGACGCCCTCCTGCTCGGCCGGCGGACGTACGACATCTTCGCCGCCTACTGGCCTCATCAGGAGGGTGGAGAGGACGACGAGATCGCCACGCTCTTCAACAGCGTCCCGAAGTACGTGGCCTCTCGCGGCAGGCCCGACCTCTCGTGGGCCGGCTCCACGCAGCTCGGCCCGGACCTCGCCGACGCGGTGCGTGAGATCCGTGAGCGACACGAGCACGTGAAGGTCGTCGGGAGCCTGAACCTCGTGCAGACCCTCCTGCGCGAGAAGCTCTTCGACCGTCTCGATCTCTGGCTGCACCCGATCGTGCTCGGCGTCGGGAAGAAGGTGTTCGACGATGGCGCGGTGCCCACCAACGTCACGCTCCTCGCACCCCCGGTCGCCAGCCCGAAGGGCACCGTGTACCTGCGCTACGGGCTCGCCGACGGCACTCCCGCGACGGGCGACATGAGCGCACCCGATCGCGGTGCCGGAAGCGACGACTGAGGCCACCCCGCGCCTGCTGGTCCGTGCTGCGCAACGGGCACCGGGATATTAGCCGCCCAGCTGCCTACCCTGCCCCAGGCCGGAGAGACCGCAGCGCGGTGAGGGCGAACGGAATCTGAGTATCGAAGTTGTCCATCCGGGCCAGGTAGCGCGCTCAGTCACAGTTGTCCTGTGCCACCAAAGGTTGATCAGTGACAGCAAGGTTTGAGTGGCGCGGGCCATACGGGCACTCATCGACTGTTGAGCGGAGGGGCGGCAGCCGACTCTGTTCGTCAGAGCGCTATACCCTCATTGCACAGATATTCTGGGAAGTGTGATCGAGTCTGGACGGCCGCGGCTCCGCAGGCGCCCCGGCCCGGGAAGACTTGTGCGGCTGTCGCCGGTCATCCTGACCGTCGTCATCGCCAGCCTGGCCTACACGACGCCGCCGGAACTGGCCTTCAGCCGCCTCCTGCCCGCGGCGCCGGCCCTCGCCGCCGCCATGTGGCCGGTGCTCCCCACCGTCCTGCTTGGGACGGTGTGCCTCTTTCTGATGATCGGCCTCAGCCTCGTCTTCCCCGATCTGGGGACGTGGTGGACGGCCGCGGGGATCATCGCGGTTACCGTGGCCGCCGCGTACGGAAGCCATGCCCGGCTCCAGCGGGAGCGCACGCTCTTCCAGGTACGGCTCGTCGCCGACGCGGCGCAGCAGGTGGTGCTGAGCCCTATGCCACGCCGCTTGGGCAGCATCGAGATCGAGTCGCTGTATCTCGCGGCCGCGGCGGAGGCCCGCATCGGCGGGGATTTCTACGAGGTGGTCGACACGCCATACGGGGTCAGGCTGCTCATCGGTGACGTGCGGGGCAAGGGCCTGCCGGCAGTGGGGGCGGCCGCGGCGATCGTCAACGCCTTCCGGGAGGCGGCCTACGGCGAGACCGACATGGTCAACGTCGCACGCAGGCTGGACGCCAGCAGCACCCGTTACAACGCCGCCTTTCCCCCCGAGGGACCGATGGAGCGCTTCGCCACCGCCCTTCTCGTCGAGATCCCGCACGAGGGCAGACGTATCGACATCCTCAACTGCGGACACCCCCCGCCGCTGCTCCTGAACCGCGGGAAACTCCGTGTCCTCGAGTCGGCCACCCCATCGCCACTGCTCAGCCTCGCGGAGCTGATCGGCGATCAGTACAGCGTCGACACCTTCGACTTCGCCCCCAACGACCTGCTGCTTCTTTATACCGATGGGATCGCCGAGGCCCGCGCCCGCGACGGCGAGTTCTTCCCGCTGGCAGCTTGGATGCGTCGACAGCCCCCGACACCGCCCCGCGAACTGCTCACGGCTCTTCACCGCGATCTCCTCCACTACAGCAGAGGACGCCTTGACGACGACATCGCCGCCCTCGCCGTACGCCTGTGTGAGCCCTGAGGCAGAGGCACGGAGTCACAGTGAGCGGCGCTCCAGCGCGCCACCGCCCGACCGGATCCGCAACCGCCGGGTTAACGAGCGCACC
Source organism: Streptomyces sp. NPDC055287 (assembly GCF_053646035.1). Lineage (NCBI taxonomy): Bacteria > Bacillati > Actinomycetota > Actinomycetes > Kitasatosporales > Streptomycetaceae > Streptomyces > Streptomyces sp. NPDC055287. The sequence continues at coordinate 9,592 of NZ_JBSHNE010000020.1, forward strand.
GGCGACGAGGCCGATCTGGACGACATCGTCACGGGCTACGACCTCGGCGGCGAGTGCGTCCCGGGCGAGCCGAAGGAACTGGACGAGATCGCCCCGGGCCGCTGGAGATTGCCGGTTCGTCGACTTTAAGGAGGTGGACCCGATCTTCTTCGACAAGACGTACCACCTCGGCCCGCGCGACGCCGAGTACGGCAAGGTCTACAGCCTCCTGGAGCAGGCCCTCGCCAAGGCCGGCAAGGCAGGCATCGCCACGTTCGTCATGCGCCAGCACGCATACCTGGCCGCCCTCGAAGCCGAGAACGGCATCCTACGACGGTCGCGAGGAGGTTGCCCGGCACGAGCGTCTCATCGCCCGCAATACGCCCGCCGCCATCGCACTCGAGATGCACCGCGATCTGGTGGTGCTCCATCCGCTCAACCAGACCAGACGGTTCCTGCGACACCCGAGTGCTCCCTTGTTCGGTACTGGCCCGCACCTGGTGGTGGCGGTCCGCTTCCGTCATCCTCATAGGTCCGGTGAGCGGGCCTTCATCCGAGGTCAGCGGGTGTGCCCGGTGTCCCGGGGCGTGCTGGCGGAGGGCAGGCCCAGGTCGACCGAGCCCGCCTGGGTACGGCAGGCGGCTGTGCGGCGGCGGTGCAGCTCTACGCGCCCACGGCGGCGGCCACCGCCACCACCGCCAGAGCGGGAACCCAGAACGAGGCGAGCGCGGAGGCCGCCGAGCGGGGCCAACAGCGGCCTGCGCAGCACACCGCGCACGCGGCCACGGCGGCGACGCCGGCACCCACCGTCCCCCAGGGGCGCGGGCGGCGGGAAGAAGGGGAAGAGGCGGGGTGGCTCATGCGGTCATTCCGAAAACGTCGGTCAGCAATGGTGCGGCGGCTTCGGGCGCGCGCACGGTCAGCTCCAGCACGGCAGGACTCAGGTGCAGGGTGAAGTCGAAGAATGAGCAGCAGCCCTGCTCGGCCGCCGCCAGTGCGGCCAGGCGCCCGGCCGGATCCGCGGTGGCGGGAAACGTGAGCCGCAGACCGTCGGACATTTCCTCGCGGGCCTCGGACTCCTCCACCACCTGGCGCCACTCCTGGGTGCGGCCTTCCCGCTCGGGTACGCCCAGGGTGCACGCCACCGGCGCATCCCGCCACGCCTCGGCCACCACCGGTGCCGGTACGGCGGGCCGGGTGCGTGACAACTCAACCGGCACCGGACCCGCCGCTGCCGGGGTCGTGGTCCAGCCGCAGTCCGGCCCGCACCCGCCCTCCGGCGCCGGACACGACAGGTCGGCGTGCACGGTTGCCAGGTGCGCGGAGAACGCCGACAGCTCGGCGATCCGGCCCTCGGTCGCCGCGATCCGGCCCGCGACCAGCGGCACCATCCGGGAACGGACGGCCGCGCACACCTCCTCCTCCCGTACGTCCAGGAGTTCGCGGATCTCCTCCAGGGCCAGGCCCAGGAGCTTGGCCGAGGAGATGAAGCCCAGCCGCTCGACCGCGTCCTCCCCGTAGACGCGGTAGCCCGACGGGGTCCGCTCGGCCGGGAGAAGCCCCGCGTCCTCGTAGAAACGCAGTGTGGTGGCGGGAACGCCGCAGCGCTCCGCCAGCTGCGAGATCCGGTAGGTGCTCATGCCTCCGACGCCAAACCTTTCGACCCGACTCGAAGGTCAAGCCCGGACGCGGTCGGAATCCCCCGGTGCCGTACTCATACTCAGGTGCAGCAGGCGCATCCGGGGCGGCAACCGCACGCGTCTTCCGGCCCGGCCGGGACGGCTACGGCTACGGCTACGGCTACGGCTACGGCTACGGCTACGGCGGGGGTCGCACAGCAGCCCTTGCCCTGCCAGGCATCGCGGCCTCCCTTCACCGCGATCACGGCGATCACCACAGCGGCGATCGGGTCAGCCCACGACCAGCCCAGGGTCGCGCTGAGGACCAGTCCCACCAGGAGCACGACGCGGTGTTCACGGCGGCCATCATGCCGCAGAGCACCGACACAGGGTGACGGTCGGACCAGTGCCGATGGCGAATACGCGACGCCTGAACATGCGGGCCTACAAGTCCCGAGGCCGTGAAAGGTGCTCCCCGGGGCCGAGGCAAGACCGGCTCCGGGGCATTGATCCCGGGGTTGATTCGCGTGATCCTGCCCATCCTTGGGAGCGAACGGGTGGATTACGCAGCGTGGTCACATGCCGGGTTTGGCGGCCGGGCAGGGCTGCGGGTACCGGCGCCTCCCGGCGCCGGTCCAGACCGCCTACCGGTGGCGGCCATCACACGCCGAATAGGAGAACGCCATGACCGACCCGCTTGGTGCGCTGATGGGTCTGCTCAACCCGGAGAACCAGCAGTGGCTGAAGAGCCCGACGCCGCAGAGGCAGCAGGAGCTCGCGCAGGACTTCGCTTACGGCAACAGCGGCGACGTTCCGGCGGGAACTTAGCCGCGACTTTGTCGACACGCCCCACGTGAAGGCCAACGATTTCATCGAGGACCAGAAGTAGGAGCGGCAGCCGCGTAACGGCTACCGCGATCCTGCCTTCCCCGTGACTCAACGTACTCGCCCGAGCTGTCGTGATGGGGCTCGGTGCAGTCCGCGCGAATGACGGCGGCCCGCACCCGGTACGCCCGGCGGGAGGGGTCAGGTGACGGTCACGCGCAGAACGTACGGCTCTCCGGCTCGGAACTCTGGCCCGAGCGACGACCCAGCACCGCAAGACCGGACCCCGAAACCCCTCGCCCGCGCCGTGCGCCCGCAAGCGGGCGCAGACCGAGCTCGTCAGATGGAGGTGGGCCCGTGCGCGTGGCCCTGCTAATCAGTACCTTGGCGGCGGTCGATTCCTGCCAGGCCCTGTATGCGAACGCTCTGGCAGGGCTGGGCCACGAGGTGTGGGTCGGCTCCGTCAACAGCCTGTCCTCGCGCAACGACGAGATCCGGGCAGTAGTCGGCTGGGTGGACGGTCCCTCAAAGCGGGTGCGTGCTTTCCCGGGCTGCCGGGCGGACGGACGCTGGAGGACATGGACGCCGTGTGGGTGCTCAACTACCCGCAGCCGTCGGTGCAGACGGAGGCGTGGCAGCTGCTGTGGCGCCTCAACGCACGGGTGCCGTTCGTCGTTGACGTCACCGGCATCCTCATGCCGGGCAACAAGACGAACCTGCCGGTCGTGGTGTCGGCGGGGCATCTGCCCGACACCCTCGTCTCCGCCTTCTACGAGGAGGTGGAAGAGGGGTATCGGCAGGAGCCGGACGCCTCATGGGTGGTGAAGCCGACGGACGACGACGCGGGCGCCGACGTGTATCTGTTGCAGCCCGGTTCCAGCAACAACCGGGTGCTGCTGCAGTCGCTGACCGGCAGTACAGCGCTCGGCGATCTCCTGGCCAAGGGCCGCCTCTCGGGTTACAGGGCCCGCTACTGCGCGCTGCAGGAGTACGTACCCCACCGCGAGGAGAAGCGGGTGATCCTGGCGGCGGGCCGTCCTGCGGCCGCCCTGGTACACCGCCTCGCGCCGGGCGAGCACCGCGGCAACACCGCGCACCAGGCCGCGTGCGCCGAGACCGCCCTGAGCGCGGACGAAACCCGACTGTGCACGGTGATCGCCGAGCGCCTGGCACGGCACGGCGTACGGTTCGCCGGGCTCGACCTCGCCTATCCGTACGTCTTCGAAGCCAATCTGGTCAGCCCCGGCGGACTGGAGGAGATCGTCGCCCTCGGCCTGCCCGATGCCACCCCGCAGATCCTGCGGGACCTCTTCGCGCAGGACGTCACCGAGTTGGCAGGAGTCACCGCGTGAGCGAGGAAGTCACCAGGCCCCAACCGGCCGCAGGCGTGCCGGAGGAAGACGGCCTGCTCGCAGAGGCGCGCCGCCTGCTGCCCGACATCATCAGCCTGCGCAGGGCCCTGCACCGCGAGCCGGAACTGGGCCGGCACCTGCCCCGCACGCAGGAACGGGTCCTTGAGTCCCTCGAAGGCCTTCCCCTGCACGTGACCACCGGCACACGCCTCAGCTCGGTGACAGCCGTCCTCGAGGGTGCACGTCCGGGCCCCACGATGCTGCTGCGCGCCGACATGGACGCACTGCCCCAGCACGAGGACACCGGCCTGGACTTCGCCTCACTCATCCCCGGTGCCATGCATGCGTGCGGTCACGATCTGCACACCGCGATGCTCGTCGGCTCCGCCCGCCTCCTCGCGGCGCGACGGGAGGAACTTGCGGGACGGGTGGTGTTCATGTTCCAACCCGCCGAGGAGAGCGGCGGCGGCGCCGCCGACATGATCGAGGACGGCATCCTGACCACCCCCGACGGGAAAAGCGTGGATGCGGCCTTCGCCCTGCACGTCACCACGCGCTTCGAATCCGGCACCCTTCACCTGCGGCCGGGCCCCATGTTCGCGGCCTCTGACCTTATCCACCTCACCGTGCGTGGCCGAGGCGGCCACGCCTCGGCACCCCATCTGGCGCTCGACCCCATCCCGGTGGCCTGCGAAATCGTCCAAGCCATACAAAGCTTTGTCACCCGGACGGTGAACGTCTTCGACCCGGCCGTGCTCACCATCGCCCGCATCCAAGCCGGCACCACCACCAACATCATCCCGGAGACCGCCGAACTCCACGGCACCTTCCGCACCCTGACCCCCGACACCCGCCGCCGGGTACGCGCGGGCATCGAACGGGTGGCCCGCCATATCTGCGCCGCGCACGGCGCCGAGGCCGCCATCGAGCTGTACGAGAGCTACCCGCCGCTCCACAACGAGCCGGCGTTCGCCGCCGCCGTGGGCCAGGCTGTTGCCGCACGGCTCGGACAGGGCATCGTCTACCATCTCGCCGAGCCGGTCATGGGTGCCGAGGACTTCGCTTACGTCCTCGAACGCGTCCCCGGCGCCATGGCCTTCCTCGGCGCCCGCCCGCCCTCCCCAGCGACCCAGAACGTCCCAGACATGCACTCCAACCGAGTCGTCTTCGACGAGGACGCCATGACCACCGGCATCGCCGCACACGCAGCTGTCGCCCTCCACCACACCAGCAAATCACACGGGGTTAATCCATCATCCTCCCGGCGGAACCATGCCGCCGGAGAGAGAACGTGATGCCGCTCCTACCACCCGGACACCTCCCCCGTAGTACTGGAGTGAGCAGGGTGCGGCAGGGGTGAAAGGATGATCCTCCGCTCGACCACGCCCTCGGCCGCCGCCCGGCGCTTGATCCGGGACAGGTTTTCGGCCCTGTTCTTTTGGATCGAGCCGTTCTCCGGACTGACCGAGGTGCAGTTCGCCAGGCTGGTGGCACTGGTACCGAGTCCGGCGTCGACCGCGCCTCCCGCGGCGCACCCACCATCGCCGACGGTGGGTACCAGGGAGGGCGGCACCGGCCTAGCGGCCGGCGACGCGTGATGGTGGCCCCAGGTGGAGGCATCGAGCTGCACAGTTTTGGTACGTCTGCCCGTTACTCTCGCGCGGACCGTGGCGGCGGGCCGGGTGTGGGGACCGGGCTGACCGGTATGACCCGCCAACAACTCAGCCAACTCATCGACACCCTGACGCCCGCGCTGGAGATTCAACGCGAGGAAGTGCTCCGCACACGTCGTGACCACGAGCGTCTGGTCGCACCCGGAACAGGCGCCAAAGCCAAGCTCACCCCAGCCGACCAGATCCTGGCCACCGTGCTCCACCTGCGCAAACTCGCCACCATGAACCTCCTGGGTCAACTCTTCGGCGTCACTGCCGTGACCATCTGCCGAGCGAGTCAGGAAGTCCGCCCACTCCTGGAAGCACACGGCCACCGCAGCAATGCCTCCACCGCCCGCTTCCGCACACCCGCCGACATCACGACGTTCCTCGCTTCAGGCCCCACCTAAACCAAGATCAAGAAGGCGAGTTAATGATCTGCACGCCACTAGGCCTCAGGGCTCAGGGCTCAGGGCTCAGGGCTCAGGGCTCAGGGGACGATCTCGAAGATCTGGTCGTCGTTGCCGTCCACGTTGAACAGGAACATGTCGGCGTCGAAGGAGTCGGTGCTGGCCGTCCATTCGCACCAGCTGAACGCCCGCAACGGCAGGGCGCGGATGATCCCCGAGCCCGGCCACACCTGCCCACCGCCCATGATGAAGTCGCACCACCAGGCGTTCACGTCGCCCAGATCACCGGCGTACGGGATCTTGGAGCCGTTCGGTGGGACGTTCCACCAGCCTTCCTTCGTCCAGTCTCCGCCGTCCGAACAGCCGGGGGTGAACCGCATGATGGCCACCGAGACCGCAAACGGGCACCGGTTCAGGTACTGCAGCATCGTGCCTCTCCCTCCGGTCGTCAGCTCTTCCCGGACTCCGTGGCCCGGCCAGGAGCCGGACGCACGCCCTCGCGGCCCTCGCGTTCGACGACCACGTCGGGGACCTGAGCCGTCCGGTAGGGCCGGCGCACCGTGACGTTCGTCCTGCGGTCCTGGGATTCGTCGCTCAAGGCTCCGAGGTCTTCTCTCTTGCTCACCTGCACGGTGAAGCGCTCTTCTTCCGCCATGTCCATCGTCCTCCGACCTGCATGTCCAGGGGTTCGGGGAAGCTCGGAGCAAACGGCCCGCCGCGATCGCGGCGCGACACCGGCAAGCGGCGGACTGCCGCTGGGAACAAGCCCTTTCCTCTAGCGTCACGCCGCGCCAAGTACGGCGCAATCCGGCAGGTTCAGCCGAGGAGACGCCAGGTCCGCGGCCCGACGAAGCCGTCGACGGGGCCTCCCCGCCGCCCTCTGGAAACCCTTGGCGCCACGGCGGTCCGCGGCCCGAAGGCCCCCGTCCACGGGTGCGGGATCGAACCCCGCGCTCCGCAGCACGCGCTACAACAACGCCACGGCGCCGCCCGAGGGCGAGCCCTCGCGCAGGGTCGGCACGCCTGCATGTCCTCGGCCGACAGAACCTTCCAGCTCTGCGGCCCAACGACGGCGTCGACGACGAGCCCTTCTACCCTCTGGAAGTCGCGCACGCCTCCGCGGTGCGGAGCCCCAACCGGCCGTCGCCCCAGGCCCTGACCCCGCTCTCGAACGGCACACCTCCGATCCGGTCCCCCGCGGCCGACGGCGCCGGCGTCGCAAGCCCGGCGAGCTCCACGCCGACAAGGGCAGGGCTACGACTACGGCAAGGTCCAGCAAGCCTGCGGCAATGACTGTCTCAACGCGAGATCCGGCACCACATCGCCCGCAAAGGCATCAACACCTCCCAGCGGCTGGGACGCCATCCCGAACATCGCCCGCACCCCGATCTGCTACCGCAGAGTCGCCAAATGACATAACGCCTAAAAGAGGTCTTCACAAAGGCGTTGGACGTGTCGATGTGTGATCAGCCCAGCTCTCGGGGGCAGGTACTCCCACTGGATGCCAGTGTGCAGCACGAACAGGATCCCGCACAGAGCCCGCCGGTCCGGCACTCGCGGACGCCCCGCGACCCTCGGCCCCGCCTCCGGTAACAACGGCTCGATCAGCGACCACAGTTCATCCGAGACGATCCACGGACGAGCATCCCTTTTCCCCACATGTCAACGGACGAGCATCCAAGCCGACGGTCACACCGTCAACTTCTTCTGTTTCCTCTAAGACGCCCGTGCCCCGAGGCGGCCGGATCAGCAGGTTTCGCCGGCGTGACTTTCCCTCCAATGGCCGTCCGCCATGTAGATGTGCGGCCGGCCGGGACCTGTGTCAGCGTGGTGGGGAAGAACAATCGGCACCGTCATCCTGTCGATGTCACTTCGGTCGGCCAGCTGGCGGGCCGTAGTTCAGCACGTACGGTCATGCGCCGGGGCCAGACGCTGGAGCCCCTTACGGCAGATCTATGACTTTCCGGCGCAGGCACATGCGGATTTCGATTTGACCCCAGCGGATACTCCCACGCGTCATGACGTGGAAGGAGCGAATATGCCCAGGCAGGGAATGAATGGCGGAAACCGCCGACCGCAGTACGACGAAGTACGAGGACACCCCGAACTCATCTGCGCGGTGGCGGAGGACGTGGGCGTGGAGATCACGCCGTCGGGCGCGTCGTCGGCCCGGGGCGCTGATGTGGCCGGGCTGAATGAGCTGGCGGCTGCGCCCGACATCGTCCTGAAACCGCTGTTCGACGCCGACCTGGCGCGGCTGGGCCGCCAGGCGCAACAGACGCCGCAGGCGGGCGAGTCCGCTGATCAGGTCGAGGAGAACCTCGGCAAAATGGTGCGCTTCTACCAGGTGGACGCGCCCGAGGAGCGGCTCGAGGAGATCGCCGAAAGACTCCGGGAACTCGACGTCATCGAGGCCGCCTACGTCAAGCCCGCTGCCGAACTCGCCCGGGCCAAAACCGAGTCCCGGCCCTGGACACGCCCCTTCTCTAGGGCCGAGGAGCGCAAGGTAACGCCCATCAACGACATGGCCCCCATTGGGCCGGACGCTCCGTCGATGACGCCCGACTACACGGTCCGCCAGATTTACCTGGGCCCGGGACCGGCTGGCATCGACGCCCGCCACGCATGGAAGCACCCGGGCGGCACAGGGGACGGAGTCCGGGTGATCGACTGCGAATGGGGCTGGCGCTTCGGCCATGAGGACCTGCTCCAGAACCAGGGGGGTGTCATCTCGGGAATTAACAGCACCGACACCAATCACGGCACCGCCGTCCTCGGCGAAATCAGTGGTGACGTGAACGGGTTCGGCGTCACCGGCATCGCGCCCGACGCGGTGATCAGCGCCTCGTCGTTCTCTCTGCCGACCGCGACCGCCATCCGGGCCGCCGCGGACCGACTGGGTCCCGGGGACGTCCTTCTCCTGGAGATTCACCGGCCGGGGCCACGGGCCACCGGGATAGGCCAGCAGGGGTTCATCGCGGTCGAGTGGTGGCCGGATGACTTCCTTGCCATCCGGTATGCCACGGACAAGGGCGTGGTCGTCGTCGAGGCCGCCGGTAACGGCGCGGAGAACCTCGACGACCCGGTGTACGACAGGTCCCCCGACTTCCCGCTGTGGTGGACCAACCCCTTCCGGCGCAGCCTGCTCGACTCCGGTGCCGTCATCGTCGGCGCCGGCGCTCCTCCGCCCGGCACCCACGGCGCGGACTGGGGCCCCGACCGTTCCCGCCTCGACTTCTCCAACTTCGGCTCGTGCGTGGACACACAGGGTTGGGGCCGAGAGGTCACCACGACGGGATACGGCGACCTGCAGGCCGGGGGGAATCCCGACTTCTGGTATACCGACAGGTTCAGCGGGACGTCGAGCGCGTCCCCGATCGTCGTTGGCGCTGTGGCCTGCGTACAGGGCGTACTGAAGGCGAGCGACCGTAGTCCGCTGGACGGGTGGCAGGTCCGGGACCTGCTGAGGAACACCGGCTGGCCTCAGCAGGACGCGCCCGGACGCCCGGCCATCCAGCGGATCGGAAACCGGCCCAACCTGAGTCAGATGATTCCGGCTGCGCTGGCGTGATCGCCGGCGATCGCCGACGACAGCCAGTGCTGCGACGGCCGGACCGCCCGCCCGTCGCAGCGCCGTATGAACAGAAGCGGGAGTCGCAATATGACCTCATTTGACACTGATGGCTGCTACCGGATAGGCGTTCCCGGCGGCGAATTTCTCACCCTGGAGGACGCGGCCGGCGACTCATCACCGGTACAGACCCTGCCTCCCAACGGCAGTGGCGAGCAGGAGTGGAAGATTCACCCCGCCGATCACGGCACCTGCACGATCACGAACGTCAGAAGCAAGACGTTCCTGGGCTTCGCGGGCGAGCCCGACCACAATGTTCTGGTGGGCGGATCCCCCGAACCCCGCGCATGGCAACTCGCTCCCGTTGAGGAGCCGGACCGCTTCGTTGTCGGTGCTCCCGGCACCGAGCTCGTCCTGGGGCGCAGCCCGATGCGTATCCATCCGCCACGCACCGCCCTGGTGGAGCCTATTGGCGAGGCGACCGCATGGCACTTCCAGCTGGTCGGCCAGGTTCCGGCAGCAGCGGCTGAGCGGGAGTCCCCCGTGGCACCTGAGTAAACTCCGCCGAGCCGAAACTGCTCGGCAAGGAAGAAACCGAGCGTCATGCCAGACACCCCATGTCGTTGGGTGTAGCACGGTATGGGGTTGGGCGTGATGCGACCATGCGGTTGCTTCGTCGTAGAGGGTGCGAGTTTTGAGGCAGCCGTGGACTCTGCTGGCCAATTTCGTTCAGGCGGAGAGTCGGTAACGGAGCAGAACGTCAGCATGACTCACTCTCAATGGCCCGGCCCCTGACCCGTTGGCGCGCCATCGCACTTCACCCGGCCGGCCCATGACCTGGAGTTCGCCGGCACGGCTGAGCCGGGGCGACGCTGCACACTTGGCCTTCCTGGCCTTCTTGGCCAGAGTCTGCACCGTCACCCGCGCCGGAGGGGCTGTGGAGGCCTCGGGCGTGGAGGTGGAAGCGTGGTTTGGCATGAGACAGATCCCTTTCAGCTGAAGGAGAAGGAACCCGCCGGGCTCAGGGGCCGCCGGTCGGCACACCCTTTCTCGGCGGTGAAGGCACATTGGCCGCCCCCGGGCCAACACCTGCAAGCCACAACCCATCCGGGGTGCCCGCCGGCCACCCGGTACAGGGAGAATTCGGGGGCGGAGGCAGGGACACAGCGTGCGGCTGACGCGCGTAGCTCCCCACCTGATCATCTCCGAGCACACCGCGCAGAACGAGAAGCCCGTCAGCTTCCACTGGCTCAGCGATCGGTTCCACGAGTCCGGCGTGACGCCCAACCAAATCCGGATGGACCGCCAGCTCGAAGAGGCCCTCACCCGCGGACCGGATGCCCTCCACCTGGCCGCCGTGTTCGGCATCAGCGAGCGCGCCGCAATGCGCTACGCCAACGCCGCCAAGGCATTCCTCGAGTCCGCACTCGAACAGAACCAGTAACCCCCAGGCCACGGCTGGCACTCCGGAGCCGGTACGCGTCCACTCCCCCACTCTGATCGACAGGTCACACCCATGCACACTCCTGCCCTCAAACCCGCGCCCGCACTCCCCGATTTCCGGCGACCGAACCCGCAAGTTCGCCACGAAGCACCTTCGGAAAATCGCGAACTTTCGGCCGGGACGTCGACAACGGCTCCGCCTTCGTGGACTCGTGGCTGCTGCGGGCCTGCGCGAAGCTCGGGATCAAGCTGGTGCACTCCACACCCGGCCGGCCGCAGGGCCGGCTCCTGGACGACACCAGCGATGAGGACGCGTGTGTGCCGAGCTGCGCCTGTCACCGTTTGAACGGTTCTCCCGTTCAGGGCCCCCGCCTTCAGAGGAGAGCGGCGCGCCGACTCCGGATGAGGACCTGGCCGCACGTCTGCGTGACTGCGCGTCGAAGTGGCAGGCCGTGGAGATCCTGTTCCATCACCGCATCAGCGCCGACGACCCCCGCTCTACCAACGCCATCGCTCAAGCCCTGGTCGACGAGTTGGCCCAGCACGGCATCAAGTACGACCGCTCCGTCGCACACCGGGTCCTTACGCGCCTGCGCAAGCGCTGACCACAACCGCTGCGCCGCAGCCAGGCCTCACCCCGCCAAGCCCGTGACCCGAAACTGACCGGCGCAGTTGTCAGGGCTGACGTGCGAAATTCACGGATCGCGCGCTCCGGGCCCCCCGACAACCGCGCCTGGCCCGGGCCCCCCAATTCCAGGCAACGAGCGACGCGTACAGACCGGCAGAGCTCCGGCGCTTTCAGCGTCGCAGGAAGCCAAAGATGTAGTTTTCCTTACGCCACGCACACGCTTCCGCCTGCGCCTGTGCCTGTGCCTCTTCAGCGCCTGCGCCTCCTGGCGCTCGCCACCTTTCGCGGGAGCCTGTTTGTGACCCTTGCATACCAGTGTGCTTTTCAGTGTCCGGGTGGAGAGGGTCCCTCGGGCCTGGTGAGTGTGGTAACCGGTCCGATGAAGGGCCCGATTGTGGCAGTGAGCGTCATTGCGCAGACAAGTACGGCCGAAATCAGGCTTTGAGGCAAGACCAGGCGGCCGCCCGTTTGCAGTGCCAGCGCTTCTAGGCTGGGTACTCGGATTCCATGCCCCGGGCTTCCTCCGCATGGCCATGCTTATGCGGTACTGGCCTGAGGAGCGAGTGCCGTGTCAGGCAACGTTCGCCCTGTCGATGACGGCACGTAGGCGCTGGTCGCCGGCGTGGCGGTTTCGCCAGATGATGTAGCGGCGGATCATGCTGCCTTGTTCTTTGTGGGTGGTGTGGTCGGTGCCGTCGAGGGTGAAGTAGCGCAGTGCGGTGAACTGGGCCTCGATGCGGTTGAGCCAGGAGGAGTTTGTCGGGGTGTAGGCGATCTCGACGTTGTTCGCTGCGGCCCAGGTACCGACCCGCTGGCACTTCTTCGTGGTCAGGTGCGGGGAGAAATTGTCGCAGACGATCGCGATAAGGACATCGGCTGGGCACAGGGTGCGCAGGTAGCGGCAGAATTCCAGGAACTGCGTCCGCTTCTTGACCGGCTTGATGTGCCCGTAGAGCTTGTCCTTGGCCAGGTCCAGGGCGGCGAACAGGTGTCGCACGCCGTCGTAGCGGTTGTAGGTGGCCCGGCGCCGTCGGCGTGGTTCGCGAGCGGGGTCTTTGTGCCTCCGCCGTGCTCGGCCCATTGCCGTCCGGGGGGCGGCATCAGGTTGAGCAGCCCGAACTCGTCCATACAGAAGACGACTTCGGGGTCGCCCTCCTCGGGTATGACCTCGCCGTCGGCGATTGCGTAGGTGTTCGACGCGGGCCTTCTTGGCTGCGTAGTGCGCGCGGGACCGACTGCGGAAACATGACTCGGGGCCGACCGCCAACCACTGCGGCCGACCCCTGGAGACCATGCTCTGTTCCACTCCCACTGATCACTCGTGTGCCCACACAACACGGCCCTTAACACCCCGAGAACAATCCGGCCCGTGACCCGGAACCGGCCGACACTGTTGTCCCCCGAGGCGCGCGCACGAATCGATCCACGATCTGCGCGCGCCCGGTGGGGCCCTGGTATCCCTGCCCGGCCCAGGGCCCCACCCTCCGATACCCGCGCTCAACAGGTAGCCGCGCTGCGGACCGGCAGAGCTCCGGTGCTTCACCGGCGCAGGAAACCGAAGATGCCGCTCGCCTTGCGCCGCCCATACCCCTCCCCCTCCGCCTTGCCTGTTCTCCGAGGCGGCTCATGAAGCTGCACAGGAGGGTGCTGCGCTACGCCGAGCCGGCGCCGGGCAGCGCCGGGCAGCTTCTGGACGAACTGCAGGAGCGTGTCGCCTGGGTGACGCTGGCGGTTCGGTCAGGCTTATGCGCGATTGTGCCCTCGGGAAAGGGTGGATCGCCAGGAGGGCATGAGTCGAGGGATTCGGCTCAGCGGGCCGGGCGCCGGCCGCTTCTACGGTCATCTGCGACCGCTGTGCGGGTGGGCTTTGCCTTTGCCCTCTTGGAGGGAGCCTTCTTCTCGGCCGCCTTCCTGTCCGCAGCCTTGCGGTCCATCGCCTTCTTGGCGGGAGGGTTCTTCGGTCCCGGCCTCCTGTCGGTAGGTTTCTCGGCTGCCTCCTCCGTGGCCGGACGGTGCCGAGAAATTCTGGCAGGTGCCGGCTCTTCTTCCTCGTCCTCACCGGGCTCCTCTTCCTCGTCCCGTGCCTCTCGGTCTTCCTCTTCCCGACCCTCTTCCTCGTCGTCGTAGGCGTCCTCGCCTTGATAGTCCTCTGAGTCGTCGGCGGCGTCCTCGTTTACCTCTTCGCCTTCCGGCTCACCGTCCGTTGCGCCCGCCAGAGAGCTCGTCCGCTGCTGAAGGGCTCCGGTGAGAGATGCGAGACCTCGGTTGGCCAGTTCGGACAAGGCGGAACGCCCCGAGTCGAGCAGCTCGCCGCTAACCTGCTCGCCGAGCTCAGCGAACTGGGGATTCTCGGACAGTTTCTTGACCCCCTCGCCGATCAAGGCCCTGGGATCCAGACTCCGGCCCGCCGCGAGGGCTACAAGACTCAGGGCGAGCTTCTCTTTCTTGGTCCGGCCGACGACGTATCCCGCCGCGATGCCAGCCGCGAGAGCCGCCTTGGTGCTGTTTTCCATAACGCTTGCCTTCTGCGAAGAGTGCTGCGGTTGGCCCGGCGCCCACAGGATCCCGTGGGGTGACTGCCCGCGCGACCGCGCGCCAGGGGCCTGACTTCGGGCTCAGGGGGCGTTCATCAGGGCCCTAACCCCGGTGACGGCCTGCCGATGCTGTAGCGCGTCGGCCAGCGTTGAAGTGCCGGCGCGGTACACCCCTCAGCGGGAGTCGGAGGGCGGGTCCTGCGGATCGACTCCGGTGGATGCGGAGGCATCCTTGCTCCCACTGGGGCGCTGAGAGCGGCCCCTGGGCCGGTGTCGTGCATACCCTTCCCACCAGTTTTGCCGCCCCGCTCCTCCCCGCGGCGCGACCTGCTCCGGACCGTGTCGCCGGAGACCGCCTCGCTTTCCTGTTTGGACACCGTCCTGCCAGGGCCACGCTTCGCCGCGTACTCGTCCGGATGGAAGGAGCGGCGCGCGCTGTCGTTCTTCTGCTGGCCGGTCTCGTCCACATCCTGCGACCAGCCATGCTGCTGGTTGCCCTTGTGGCGGCTCGGCCCTTCACCGGTCGGCGGCTCGGATGCTCTCTCGTGCTTCGCCATGACCTGCCTGCCTCTCGCGTTCCGCCATCGTTCGGCGAGAAGGAATGCTCCCCGTCAACCTTAGTTGAATCGCTTGATACGGGCATTTGCTTGACAAATCAGACAGAGTCGCTTGGTTCGATGCACGACAGGACGGCGGAGCGCTACGCGGGGCCGGGGGGCAGGTGGACGGTCATGATCAGGTGGCAGGTCTCGGTGCCCGAGCTGCGGTAGGTGTGGGCGGTGGCGCCGTCGAAGGTGGCGGTCTGCCCGGCCTCAACAAGATGCTCGGTGCCGTCGACAACGAGCACCATCTGTCCGGCGGTGACGCTGACGGTCTCCACGACGCCGGACTGGTGGGGGTGGCTGGGGTACTCCTCGCCGGGCTCCAGTGTCCAGCGCCAGACCTCGACCGGGGCTGGCCCCGAGGTAGTCAACATGAGCCGGGCTTCGCTGCCGTATTCACCCTGCCACAGGGGCATGACGGCGTCGGCCGTCACGACCCGGACGCGGGCTTCGGCCGGCCCTTCCATCAGCGCGGACACAGAGATGCCGAGGGTGTCGGCGAGGCGTACCAGGGTGGCGAAGTTCGGGTTGCCCTGGGCCTTCTCCAGCCCGACCAGGGCGCCCTTGCTGACCTTCGCGCGCCGGCCGAGTTCGTCCAGGGAGAGCCCGGAGCGGGTACGGGCCGCGCGGACGTTGTGCGCGAGCATCCGCAGCGCCGCATCGGTCTCGGCCATCGCTTCGCCCCTCCAGAGGTAGATCAATGCACTGCACCGTGCGGTCGTTCGGTTGACGACTTTCGGTCGGTGCGTTGTACGGTGTAGTCGTTCCACTGATAGTAAGGGATGTACCCGTGATCGCTCTGCTGCTTGGCCCTGGGCAGCTCCCTGGCCTACGGATGCGCCGACTTCCTCGGCGGCCTCGGCGCCCGCAAAGCCCACGTCCTGCGCACCGTGACGATCGCCGCCCCGGCCTCGCTCACCGTCGAGCTGCTGCTGTGGCCCTTCCTCGGCGCCTCCTTCGCCCCCGCGACCCTCGGCTGGGCTTCCGGCGTCGCGTCGG
This sequence comes from Streptomyces sp. NPDC055287, assembly GCF_053646035.1. Lineage (NCBI taxonomy): Bacteria > Bacillati > Actinomycetota > Actinomycetes > Kitasatosporales > Streptomycetaceae > Streptomyces > Streptomyces sp. NPDC055287. Next base: position 25,206 of record NZ_JBSHNE010000020.1, read on the forward strand.
CCGCCGCGTTCGCCCTGCTCTACCGCACGCTCGCGATCGGCCCGATGAACGTCCTGTCCCCGGTCACCGCGCTGATCTCGGCGATATTGCCGGTCGGCGTCGGGCTGCTGCAGGGCGAGCACCTGGGCCTGGCCGGGCTGATCGGCCTGCCGCTGGCGCTGGCGGCCGTGGCGCTGGTCAGCGCCGGCCACGGCGCTGGCAGCACGCGGCCGTCGCGCACCGCGCTGTTGATGGCCCTCGGCGCCGGGGCCGCCATCGCCCTTCAGCTGGTCTTCCTGCACCAGGCGCCGGCGGACAGCGGCGTTGGCCCGCTGATCGTCGGCCGTGCTGTCTCCTCCGCGGCCACGCTGGCCGCGGCCGGCCTGGTGTACCGGCGCCTGGGCTCGGAGAAGCCCGCGTACGCGATGTCGGCGACGGCAGGCGTGCTGGACTCGGTGGCGAACCTGCTGTTCCTGCTCGCCGCCCGCAGCGGCGACCTGGCCGTCGTCGCCCTGATCACCGCCCTCTACCCGGCCGGCACCGTCCTGCTCGCCCGCAGCGTCCTCGCCGAACGCATCCACCGCGGGCAGCTGATCTGCCTGGGCACGGCCGCCGTCGCCGTCAGCCTCCTCGCCCTCACCTGACCCCACACCTCACCGAAAGGAACCCCGGCATGTTCATCCAGCCTTGGGACGCCGCTCTCGACGACGGGGAATGGCAGACCTGGATCGCCGACGGTAACGACTTCGGCCTGCTCAGCGTCAACGGCCTGCCCGGACAGGCGCCCACCGTCGTGCCCACCCACTTCACCGTCGACGGCACCACCCTGCTGATCCACCTCGCCCGCCCCAACCCCGTCTGGAAAACGGTCGAGGTCGACCCGAACGTGACCTTCACCGTCACCAGCGACTACGCCTTTATCCCCGGCCCCTGGCGCGCCAAGTCCGACGTCCCGCCCACCGACGGCGTGCCCACCAGCTACTACGCGGCCGTCCAGTTCACCTGCCAGGCCACGATCATCGACGACCCGAAGGCCAAGGCCGACCTGCTGAGCAGCCAGATGGCCCACTTCCAGCCCGAAGGCGACCACGCCCCCACCGAGGCCGACCAGCCCCCGTACGGGCGGATGCTGCCCGGCATCCGCGGCCTGCGCCTGGACGTCACCGAGGTCCGGGCGAAGTTCAAGTACGACGACCACAAACCCGTCGAGCAGCGCACCGACATCGCCCGTCGGCTCACCGAACGCGGCACCGACCTGGACGCGCCCACCGCGAACCAGCAGCTGCGCCGCCTGGACCGCATCGGCACCTGGAAATCCTGACCACGCCCGCGCGCCCGCACCATCCTGGAACGGATCCCCTGATGACTACCTTCCGCATCAGTCCCGCCGTCGCGGAAGCATTTCCTGACGCCCTCATCGCCGTCGTCTCCGCCACCGGCCTGCGTAACCACGAACCCTGGCCCGCCACCGCCGCCGCAGTGGAGGACCTGGAGCAGCTTGTCGACGGCACCTGGCAGCCCGCCGACGAGACCGACCCGCGTATCGAGGCATGGCACACCGCCTACCGTTCCTTCGGCACCAACCCCCGCCGCATCCGGCCCAGCGTCGACGCCCTCGGTCGCCGCCTGGCGAAGAAGGGCACTCTGCCGCGCATCAATCCGGCCGTCGACTCCTACAACGCCGTCTCCGTCCGCCACGGTCTGCCCGCCGGAGCCTTCGACCTCGACCACGTCACCGGGGACATAGACATTCGGCACGCGGACGGCAGCGAGAACTTCACCCCGCTTGGCGAACCCGACACCGTGGAGAACCCCAAGCCCGGCGAGATCATCTACGCCGACACCACCGACGTCCTCACTCGGCACTGGAACCACCGAGACGCCCACCGCACCCGCGTCACCAACGACTCCACCAGCGTGGCCTTCGTCCTCGAAACCCTCCGGGCCAGCAGGGACGGACATCTCCTCAAGACCTCCGCCAGCGAACTACAGGAACTGCTGACTCCGCGCGCAGGGCAGACCACGGTGCATTACCTCAGCTCCGACGCCAGCGCCTGAACCACTTCCTTTAACACCGCCCCGGCTCCGGACGGACGTTGGCCAAGCTCGAACACACCAATCCGGACTCCGAACCTGTACGCACGTCTGCGCCTACCGCAGATCGGCGTACGGGTTCTGCTTATGGAGCCCACGAGAATCTGCGAACCTGCGCGCTTCCGCCCGTACCGACACCAAGGCCAGCCTGTTACTCGCCTTCAGCGGCACGGTCCTTGCCGGCCTTGCAAGTCCCGCCGATGCGCAACTGCAGCTCGTCACGAAAGCCTTCGGCGTTTTGGCCGTGACCGATGTGGACTGAGGGGCGTGAGTCACGCGGCCCAGCCACCCGATGGCGGGTGGCTTGGACGGAGGAGCCAACCCAACAGCCGGTTGGGCGCTACCTCCAAGCCCGGTCCTTCAGGGTCGGGTCACGTTGACCGGGTGAGATCAGCCAGGCTGTTGAGTGCGGTGTCGATCTCTGCTGGGGTGTTGATTACGGCGGTACCGATGCGGGTGTAGGTCGAGGTGGACAGCCGCACGCGGTGGGCGGCGGCGTGGTCGACTACCTGCTGATGGGTGTGGCCGGCCACGCTGAAACAGGTGATGCCCGCTGACAGTTCTGAGTGGGGAGGAGTGTGCACGGTGACCCCGCGGATGCGGCTCAGTCCTTGCTTCACCCGGGTCGACAGCTGTGTGATCCGGGTGGCAACGCGTGCTCGGCCCAACTGCTCATGCAGCGCCACCGCCGCCGGCAGGGCGAAGGCATGCTCGAACGCCAGAAACCCACCGGGCGACAGGGACGCTGCTCCCCCGCCCCTGATGAAGCTCACGAACGTCGGCCGCAGCTGCTCGAGGACGTCCGGCGCCACCCAGACCAGCCCCGTTCCCCTTGGACCGAACAGCCATTTGTGCGTTCCGGCGATCACCACGTCCGCGCCCAGGCCAGCGGCATCCTCGTCGACTGCCGCCAGCCCGTGCACGCCGTCGACGACCAGCAGGCACCGGTCGGCAGGACTGCGCCCGTCATTGGCCCGGCGCACCACCTCGGCCACCGCACGCACGGGCATCCGAAGCCCCGTGCTGGACTGCACCCAGGTGATCCCCACGACTCTGGTGTTCGGGCGTATCGCCTCGCCGACTGCCGCTGCGATGCCGTCCGCCGTCGCGGTGGCCGGATCGTCGAACCAGGAGACCAGCCGCAACGTGTTGCCATGCTTTTCGGCGGCCAACCGGGCGGCGGTGCGATGGGAGATGTGGTCGTGCTCCGTCAACAGAAACTCTTGTCCCGGACGGGTCACGACGCCGTTGTAGACGACACCCAGCCCGACACTCGTGCTCGCCGTCATCGCGATGTCCTCGGCCCGGCCTCCCAGATAGGCCGCGAGCGCCTGGCGTACCCGGGGCCATCCGGTCGGACCGTCGGGCAGCGCCATCCCCGTGGACACCGACAGAGGATTGGCGTCGACCTGTGCCCTCAGATGATCCACCGCATCCCGCACCACCTTCGGATGCGAGGCCAGGTAGAACAACGCCAGGTTTACCCATCCCGGCTCCAGACGAAACTGCGCCCGCAAGGCGTCCCAGTCCACGCGCCCGTCGACCGTGGTGACCGGCTGCTCCCGTGGTGTGTTCGCTCTTGACGCGCACGAGCTGGGCACGAGGGTGACCGCCACCGCTCCCGCAGATCTCGCCAGCAGACCGCGCCGACTCGTCATCGACATCCAGCACCCCTTTACACCGCGACCGGCGGAGCGGTGGCGGAATATAGCTGTCGGTGCCCTTCTGGATCGAGGTTACGCGAAGCGGCCGCGGGTGCCGACAGCACCATCACCCAAACGGCCTCTGTCCGTGAAGCGATGTCAAGTCAGACACCTTTCTTCCGGCGGATCGCTCTCGCTGTCCAGGGCATGGCGAGTCTTGTCGAGCATCTTCTGGTGCCGGACGAATTGTGGGAGCTGTTCCCCCACGCCGGGGAGCTGCCGCGCGGCGCCACCGGCGTCGTGTGGTTCTCCGGATGGCCTGTCAGTGGTGTCCGTAAGCGGAGCTCGAGGCACCGCCGAACAGCCGGGCCACGGCCCGGAATGGCAGGGTGACGACGGTAGCGATAGCCCCGCCGATGGACCGAAGAACATCTGCGATTGCCCTCAACACGGTGGACCTCCGCCCTTCACGAAACAGAGTCCATGGCGAACTGAGCACCGTCGTCATCTCCACGGTCATGGTCGTCACCGTAGCGAGCACGCCGCGGCGAGAATCACCGCAGTCCCGCAGGCAAGGGTGCGCGGCATCATCAGCGGCCCACGATCACGCCCCCGCAGAGACACGGGCTGTACCTGCAGGTGTCCTCTTCGCCGGGCAAGGTCGCCGATCGGCCAGAGGGCTCGGCACCACACACGGTCACCAACAGGCCCCCACAGCGGAGAACTGGCGTCAGTTGAATACGTCCGGGGCCGGGCGGCCGGGCCTTCAGGAAACCAAGATTTCAGGACCACTCAACTCCCCTCGCGAAGGGCGTGGAATGACCGACAGGCCCCGTCTGGCAGAGCTAATCGGCGCAACGTCGAACCGTTAACCGTGCAACGAGCGGATCGACGGTCCTGGGCTTACTGTCGCCAGTGACACGCCCGCTCCTGACAGGACAGCGGGCCGGCGGCTCCGCGTTCCATTCGCACGTTGCGCGGGGCCGCCCCCTCCCGCCATAGCCTGTGCACATGGCGGTGGCGTGCCGTGACTTTGGTTCGGCCGAACCAAAGTGGACTTCCTGATGCCACTCGCGGCTCTGACCTCAAGTAGGGACCTGTCGGTTGCCAGGCTGTTGCCAGGCCGAGCCCATTCGGAACGGGAGAGCCATCTGGCGGCAACAGGTCGGGCGGGGCGACCCGCTCGCACTGCTGAAGCCGACCCTGCTGCCGATGAACGTCACTGTGTCGAAGGTGACCGTGCCGCCGGAGAACGTCGCCCCGCCGAAGAAGACGTCGCCGCGGGAGAACGGCGCATGGTCGAAGGTGACCCTGCCTCCGGAAAACATCGCAAAGCCGAAGGTGACCGTGCCGCCGGAGAACTCTGCTCCTGAGAAGTCTCCGCCGTCGAACGTAACGCCCGTGAAGCCGAAGTCGTGGCCTTGCCACGTGTGGTGATGATGGAGGGCAAGCGAAGATGGTCGCGGACGAGCCGGATGACCGTGTGCCGGACTTCCCCCAAGGCCAGATAAGTGTGGCCGGCTTCCGCATCGTTCGCTGAGCCGGCCGAGCCGGCCGAGCCCGCGCCGGTGGTGGATGATGGCCGCGCTCGAGGAAAGTGTGCGGGCTGCCGGCCGGTGCGCCCATCGGGCTGGCCGTGTGCGGGGACCGCCAGGACGCCGGGCTGCTGTGGCCGCTGACCGAGCACCCGAACCCCGCAATCCGGTCCCGCGCCGTGGCCGGCCTGCGCACCCTGGACGTCTTCGACGCCGGGCGCCTGATTCCGCTCCTCGACGACCCGTCACCGGCCGTGACCTGTGAGACCGTCACCTCCCTCACCCCGTCCGCCCGGCGGATCCCCCTCGACCACCTCGTCGACCGGCTCGCCCCGGACCGGCCCCGGCACCAGCGGCTCGCCTACGGCTGCTCGCCGCACAGGCCGGACTCCGGTAACTCCGGTTCCTGCAAACCCTGTTGGACGAGGACGCCAAGGTCCGCGAGCGGGCCGGACAGACGGTCTCTGCAGCTCCTACCCGAAGTCAGCCTTGAGTTGATCGGCGACGCTGGCTCTGCGCTCCCCACTGGCTGCCGGGCGGGAGGGAGGCTCTGCGGCGCTGGAGACGGTGAGGTCGTGGGCGGTCTTCGACAGGAGTGAGACGTAGAAGGGGAGATCGGGCAGGGACGGGGTGGTGAGGCTCAGGACGAGGAGTCTGCCCATGCGGGTGAGGGGCAGGTAGACGTCGGTCCTGGCGAGCGGCAGGGACGGCGCGGTGTCATCTCCCGGCTCGGACTGCCATTCAAGGCCGCACAGTACGAGCACGCCGGGCCCTGCTGGGACGCGGATGTCCTCGACCGTGTTGTTTCCGTTTGCGGAGAGCGCCTCGAAGAGGCCGCGGGCGGAGAGCTCGGCGTCGGTCTCGTTCAGCGGGTCGAGGCGAGCGAGCAGGGAGGCGGTGGTGAGGCGGCCGTCGGGCGCCTCGTCCAGGCAGAAGCCCGCGTAGAAGGAATCCTCGGCCAGCGCGTGATCGGCCATTTCGCGGTAGGAATGGAAAGCGACTTCGCGTTGGAAGTCGGTGCCGTGCGGCCAGATTTCCTCCGCGATGGACCAGATCTGTTCCAGGCGTTCTTCTTCGCCCAGGTCGAGACCCAGGGAGTGGAAGCCGCCGGGTATGTCAAGGTGCAGCTCAGCGCTCGGTGCGGCCATCACATGTTCTCCCACGGGGCCGGCCGCAGACTCACGCTGGGGCGGATGGTATTGGACCTCGGTACGTCCAGGATCAGGCGGTGCCCGTGCGCGATGCCCCTCATCACGCTGAGCGGAGTCCCCCGATACTCGCGACAGCCCACCATGACACCTACCAGGGGGCTTTCCCTGTCCCTGGCACCAGTTACCCACCTGGTTCCGACGTGGTGGTAAAATCTGGTTCTCCAGCTGTATTTCCCCTTATTCATTTCTGCGGAAATCCGAGCGAACTCCCGATCCAGATATTCTTCGTGCCTCGCTGGATTATGTGACATGCGGAGCATGAGCTTGGCCGGGGAGAGGAATCGTCTGGGAGCCTCAATGATCTTGTCAGTGTAAGATTCACCGCCCAAGAAAAGAATCAGCAACCAGAGGGGGCGCGTGACGCATTGCACCGGGATCATTACCCACTGTGCGAAAAACCATACGACAAGGCCGATCCTCGAGGCATAGGGAAGAACGGGATCGGTGGATCCTTCGGGGAGCGCGCTAGCCATCCCTACTCTCCAGTCACACTGTCGTAGATGCCGCTCGCCGCTCCAGGCACCGCCGCTGCGAGCAGAGGTCCCTTCGACCACCACGAGAGGGGATCGAGCGTTTCGTCGGCGCGGATGGCTTGCTGCAATCCTGGGAGGCTTCGCAGGCCAGGAGTGTTCGTGATGAGCGCGCTCAGCCCCTTTTCGCCGAAAGTTGCTCCGAGGTTCGTTGCCACCGAATTCTCCCAGGCGAGGGACAAGCGGTTCCCGATGCCGCCTGCGGCTTCGAAGGTGTGGACTTCAGCTGCACTTCGGAAACGGTTGGCAGCTCGGGGGGCTTCGCTCACTGCTGCGGCTCCCTCGGAGACGAGGCGGTTCAGCCGAGTGACCTTGGCCACGTCGTCGATGTGTGTGACCACCCCGTCCCCTACCTTCACCGCGACCTTCACGGTTCCACTGATCGCGGTCTTCGCGAACGCTGCGCCCGGGACGATGCCGATCGCGTCGCCGGCGAGGGTTCCCCACCCGACATCGGCCCCGCCGATCTTCGCGGCGCCGTGCGCGAGGAGGGCCCCCGCCGAGAATCCCGCACTGGCCAGCGCGAGCGCGCCGGACAACGGCGGACACCACAGGGTCAGCAGCGCCAGGATGCCGAGCACGGCGGAGATGTTCCCCAGCCAGTCGCCGATCTTGTTCAGCAGGTCCTTGTTACGGGCGCACCACTCCTGGATCGAGTGCCCGATCTCTTTGAACTTGTCGCCGAGCCGATCCCAGAACCCGGGGTCGGGGGCGGCGTCCGTGGCCTTGCGCATGTGTCCCGCGACGCCGCGGGCCTCGGCCTGGTGTTCCTCCAGCAGCCGCTCGGCCCGCTTGATGATCTCTTCGAGTTCACGCTGCGCCTGGTCCAGCTGAGTGGAAGCGGAGGCGAGTTCACTGTCGGCCTGCTTCAACCGACTGTTCGCCGCGTCGACCTTCGTCTGGGCGTCCTGGAGCGCTGGTCCGGTGAGCATCTGTCCGGTCAGTCGGAACGCGGGGTCGTTCGCGGCCTGGTTGTAGCGGCCGGCCGCTGCGTCGTTGGCCTTCTCCGCCGAGGCCACTTTGCCCTTGGCCTGCTTGGCCTGCACCTCGTACGTACGGGCGGTGCTCTGGTAGTGGGTGAGTGCTTCGCGCCACTTCGTCAGCTCCGAGGACGCGGTCCGCATCGCTTCGTGGCTGTCCTTGAGGTAGCGGGGCAGTTCTCCGACTTTCTGGGAGAAGGCGGAGGCGGCGTCGCCGGCCCAGCTCACGTTGCCCGTCAGCCGCTTGATGCTGTTCTGCGCGGTGTCGAGCGCTGTCGCGGCCGTCTTGGTACGGACGGCGAGCGAACCCACATTGCCGGAGTCACCCGGCGCGGGGTCGAAACCGAGCGAGGGGTACTTGTCGCTCACTTCCCACCACCCTTACCGGCGAAGCCGTCCCGGATGGCCGCCTCGGCGTCCCGGTAGGTGTCGCGAGTCTGCTTGAGCTTGTCCTCGATGACCTGCGTGCCATCGGCGATCTTCTTGATCGCGTCGTCCCAACTGTCGTGGAACTCGTCACAAGCGTTGTCGAGTTCCTTGCTACCTGTGGTCTTCGGGCCGGTGTCACGCAGCGCGTTCAGCGCCGCGCGCATCTCCTCCTGGCTCCGATGGAGCTCTCTGACGAGCCCGTCGAGCTCACTGACCTCGACCTTGAAGCCTGCCCCCATCGCGCCGCGCTCCCCTTCGTCTCGCAGTCCGCAGTCGTCAATCCGAAGATCACGCTAACCAGCAGGTGCCAGGCGGGTCGCAACAGGGTTCTTCGCGTTCGCCAAATCTTCACAACGCATCCAACGCCCCGGGCGTCTTTGGGGCGTGCGGATTCATGCCTCTGCAGCCTGGGAAGCCACGTCGGCAACTACCCGGCCGTGCGGGAGCGTTCTTCGGGTATGGCACACCAAGTATGGGCGTGGTTCGTGCCGCTCCTGGCAACGCCTCTCGTGAGATGCCCTCGGGTAGTACGGAGACGACCTGACCGAGGATGGCGACCTCGCCGCCAGCGATGGGCTCGCAGCTGGGATGGCAGGCGTGAGCTACACATTGGCCCTCTGGCGACCGTTGGACCGGGTGAACGCCAATGCCAGAGTTGGGGCCGGGGTAGGGCTGGCGCCCATGAGGTAAGAAGTTTCGAGGTCGACTTCTTCACGCAGTGAGGCCGATGATTCGTTGCTCATGAAGGCATCGTTCCATGTCGGTCAGCCCTCAATGAGGCGAACTGGTAGCGGTCGGTCTTCGGTGCTGGAAGCGCCGAAGAGCGCGGCCGTGTCCGCGCGCGCGTGCCGGTGGTCGGGGTGCAGCGACGGCATCGAGCAGCTGGCTGATGCCGTTGAGGGCGCTCCAGCCGCTCATGCTGTTCCCACTGTTTCAGGGCATTGAGGAACTCGGCGGCGCCGGTCATCAGTGCCAGTTTGCATGATGCTCTTTCAGTATCCCGGCACGGTGCGCGCGTCACGTGTCTGTTGGACAGGCGGCCGCTGTCGGTGCTCCCTCGCCTAAGCTACCGACCGGTAATCGTGATGGTTCATCCATCAGGGGGAAGTGCGGGGCCGCGCCGGGGAGTCGACCGACCACCGTTGCCAGGCCCCCTTGCATAGGGCGTACATGTACCAGCGCTTGAAATCAAAGATAGTGACCCTGCTGACTGTCCTGTGCGTCTTCGCCGCACTGGGCATGGGGGAGAACACGGCCACGGCGGCCGAGGGGATCCGGGCACAGGCGGCGGCCGAGAGCAAGGCGGAGAAGCTCGCGGACATCATCAAGGGAGCTGCCGCGAATTCTGAGTGTGACCAGCTTCCACTCCTTGAAAAGCCGCAGTGCTACAGGGAGTTCGGCGAGAAGGCCGCCAAGGTCGGTGCCGGGATTGGCCTGTTCGGATACGCCATCCACCAGGGCCACAAGGACACCACCGAGCACTTCGGCAGCCTCAAGAAGGAAGTGGCCGGGCTCAGCAAGCTCAAGGACGTTCTCAAGCAGGACCCGACGAAGATCACGGACGAGGAGTACCGCAAGAAGGTCGTAGTACAGCTCCGCGCGGCACTGACCGGCGCGGAAGCCGACATCGAAAAGGCACTCAAGGATGCCCTTCAGATCATCGAGACCGTCGTGGCCATGGTCACGGTGGCGCTCCTGCTACTGAAGCTCATACTCGTCCTCGCGAAAATCGTGGGCAATCCGGAGAACCAGAAAGCCTTCAACAGCATCGCGGCCAACCTCAGGGGCATCAGCGAGGACCTGGACGATATCAACGCCGGCCTCGCGCAGATGAACAAGGCCCTGGACGGCATGAACGAAGACCTTGGAATCATCAACGCGGCCCTGGGCCAGATGAACAAGGGGATCGGCCAGGCCAACGAGGGCATGGACGAGATGAACCGGGGCATCGCCCAACCCAACAAGGGCATGGACACGGCCAACCAGGGCATATCCGAAGCCAACAAGGCGATGACCGCCACCAACAAACACGTTGGCGGCTTGAAGACCGCCGCGGGCAAGCTGCGTGAGGTCCCCGGTATTGACTTCGACTTCTCCCACATCGGAGAGACCTGGGACTCCGGCTCATCCGGCCTCGACGAAGCCGAACAGCAGCGCAGAATGTCGCTGCTGCTCAGCCTTCTCCCCGGCATCGGCGACGGCAAGGGCATCGTGGAAGCGGTCCTCGGCAAGGACCTCGCCACCGGTGACCACCTGAGCGCCTACGACCGCACACTCGGCTCGCTGGCCGTGCCGCGCTGGCTCAAGACCGGCGGTAAGGCTCTCACCGCGGACGATGTCCGCAACGCCCGCAAGGGTGAGGAAGCCATCAGCTGCAACAGCTTCCCCGCAGGCACACCGGTTCTTCTCGCCAACGGCTCCAGCGTCCCGATCGAACAGGTGCAGGCCGGCGACGAAGTGCTTTCGACCGACGTCGGCGGTGAAGACGAGCTGACCCTGCCCCGCCCGGTGCTCTCCACCGCCGTCACGTCCCAGTACACGGACAAGACGTTCACCCGGCTCACGATCGCCGACGAGGCGGGCGGAGCTGACACGGTCACCTCGACCGGAAACCACCAGTACTGGGTGCCCAGCCGCAATGAGTGGGTGCGCGCTGACGAGCTCGCCGTAGGCGACCGTCTTCGCACCGCCGAAGGCTCGTTCCTCACTGTCCAGGACACCGCCCAGTTCGCGGACCGGCTGACCACCTACGACATCGACGTCAGCGGTATCGACAGCTACTACGTCGGCGTGGGCAACCACAACGTCCTCGTCCACAACTGCACCGACCTAGCGCGCGCGGAACGAATGTTCCCCGGTGTCGCGCACACGCTGGATGAGCACGTCAACGTGAACCGGCAGCAGATGGAGGACCTGGCCAGCAAGAAGACCCGGAAGATCGGCCGGCCCACCCCCAACTCCCGTTGGTCGAGCGCGGACCTTGCGCAGAAGGCGGTCAACCAGCTCGTCGACCAGAACAAGGCGCGCATCCAGAAGTTCGTCCAGGACTCCGGCAAGCCCGGAAAGCCGCAGCAGCTTGCGCTCACCGGCACCTTCGGCACCGGATCGCTGGGTGACAGCGTGGATCACCTCGGCAACTACAGTGCGACAACGAGCAACCGCTTCACCGTGACCCTGACCATCAAGAAGGGCCACAAGCCCGGCGGCTTCTACGTACTGACCGCCTACCCGCTGTAAGGAGCCGCACCATGCACGACCCCACAGCGCAGCGGGACGAGACGGTTTTCGACTTCGGTCTGACCGCGCTCGGCGCGTCTTTCCACGGGGACTGGTGCCTCGACGCCGAAGACGAGCTGGCCCACGTCCTCACGTACCTCGGCCCGGAAGGCGAACCCGCCGGCCTCGCCCTGCTCATCGAGGACATCCTGCGGCTGCGGGACTCCGGCCTCGACGCAGACGAGCTGGGCCTGCTCTGGCACGCCACGGACCCACCGCTCGGCGGCGCGCCGCAGATCCGCGGAGCCGAGCGCGCCTGGCTGGAGCGGCTGCTGACCGTGGTCGTCCCGCTCGCGCGGGCGCGCGGCGCCTCGGAGGCGTCCTGCACGACGTACTCCAGGTGCGTGCCGAACGGCACGAGCGCGGCGGCGGCCGAGCACCGGCAGCGAACGGGTGAGGTGGTGGAGCTGATCGGTCTGCTCGACCAGCGGACCGAGGGCCACATGCCGCTGCCACGGACCCGCGAGGCGCTGGTGCGCTGCGCCGAGACGGTGTGCTCGGAGCTGGCGTTCCGATTCTTGCTGCACGCCGCCCACCAGTTCTGGTCGCGCCTGTCGCCCGAGACGTACGGCCGCCTCGAACACCTCAGCGCGGCGTTCGGGCACGGCCCGCACGTGGTCGACGCGGTCCGGTACCTCACGGACTGACCCGACTGCGTCCCTAAGAGCAACGAAATGCCCGGCCGGGTTCGTCCCGGCCGGGCTTCGTACGTTGTCGACTCAGGCGGCGAGGGGGAGTGCGGCGACGTCCATGGGGCAATGCGGCCGCGCTGGTCCGACGAGCCGAGGGCCCGATAGCACGGTGGCCGCCCCCGGGCGCCAAAGAGACACGGGACGACGCCAACAGCGACCCCGACGAGCGCAGTGAACGCACGGTCGGCAGTCTCAACCCTTGATTAGCGGCAACGTGCCGCCCGGCGGCCTGGCTCGAACATTCCGACGTTCAAGATGAGCCCATGGCTACCCCTTCAGCCCACTTCCACCGCGCTCCTGCCGGGCGTACCACGACTACTGGCCGAGGCGTTCCCCGCCCCCGTGTCGAGTCCTCCCCGCCGCTCGCGGCTCGCTGAAGAACTGGCCCAGGGCATGCGCTCGATCCGCGGCGCGAGGATGCGGGCACGGCCGATCGGAGGCCCGGACTGGTGCCGCCCGCCGACGCTGAGGCTTCTGCCGTCCGCCTGGCCGAACGAAATCCGCTTCGACAGCGAGGGCCTCTACCACCCTGCGTACGACACCGAGCGCCGCTACTGCCGGCACTGCCATCCCAAGTACGCCGACTGGGCCGGGCCCCCAGTTGCCCCGGCAGTCGTCCCGCGAGCGGCACGGTGCCCTGAGAACAACCGGCTATGGCCCAACACCGCCCCGCGCCCGTGGCACGGCCCTCTACCGGAAGTCTGGACGTGTCCAGGCAACGTGCCCCGCTGGTACGTCTGGTGGCGCCTATGGGGAGCCCAAGACGGAAAGTGCGCCACCTGCCCAGGGCCCCCACAAGTGATCGATCACGACCACATCACCGGCCGCGTGCGCGGCCTGCTGTGCTACGAGTGCAACCTGACGGAAAGCCTGTGCGCCACGTCTCTCATCCTCCACCAGCACTCCGGGCAGTGCTGGTACCGCCAATACTGGGACAGCCCGCCCGCGGCCCGGTTCGGCTGGTACTGGCCCGACCCAAAGCGGCAAGGCGGCGTCGCATCCTTCCTTCCGAGTGTGCCGGCGTGGGCTGCCGACTCGACGCTGCCCACCGTGAAGTGCTCCCAGCGGTGCACAACGTGGCCCATGCGCCGTGACCCGCAAGCCAACCCGGCCCGGTCGAGTGGGTGGTAATTCGGCGCCCGCGCAAGACACGGGTCGTGACGGTCAAAATGAGGAGAACGCCACCTGCGGCGAGGCCGCCTAGGAATTCGGGGAGCACAGCAAGCGCGACCCCGGTCACAGGACACCCCGATTGCCGTGCGGGTTCCACAACCCATGCCGGAGCATCGGAATTCTGCCGGTCAGCCCCCGGCCGTTCGCCCCCTTCCGTGCGGGGGCCTCAAGGGCTGCTCGGGTGCGGGCCATGACCTGCTCCGATCCGGCCGGCGGCTTCCCCGACCTGCGCAGCAGCTTGGCCAGGACCTGGGCAATGGCGGTCTCGCTGGTGTCGTCGCGGCCCTGGTCGGCGAGAAGCTGGCGTGCGTGGCGCCAGGTGAAGTCGGCAAACGGAGCCCGGACCATGGGCAGATGGGTCCACGGGACTTCGATCCACCGGCGGCTGTCGCTTCGCCGTACCCAGACGCGGAAGACGTCGCAGGGGTCGTAGTGGATTTCCCACAAATCCTGCTTGCCCGTCACCCCGGACGGCTGCCGCCGCAGCCGGTTGAGGTCGGGGCTGTCGTAGGTGCGGTAGTTGACCTTGATCCCGTAGTCGTTGACGGCCCTCCAGACCGCGGGCAGCAATTCGATGTAGTCCTCCGCCGACAGAGCGACGGGTAGGTATCCAGCGCGGGCGACGGCGATGGCGTACGACTCGTTCGGCGACAGCGTCCGCCCCGCCATACAGGGGTTGCGCAGACCCTCGTAGGGACGCTGCTGCCAGCAGATGATCCACTCGTCCAGGAAATCCTGGAGCTGGGCGAGGGTCCAGACCGCCTCGGAGGCCGGATCGCTGCCGCGACGGGTGACATCGGAGCCGGTGTAGCCCGCGACGTACTGGCAGAACAGCGAGTTGATCGAAGCGAACGTCCTCTCCACGATCGCCTGGTCCGTCGGGGTCATGGGCCGGGCGAGCTGCAGCGAGGTCCCCTGCAGCGAACAGGCCGAGGAGAACGTGTAGGAGACGAACACCTTGCCGTGGTCGATCACGATGGTGTCCGGGACGATGATCGGCTTGGCCGCTGCTTTCTCCAACCGCGCGTCCACCGCCATGAGCCGCTGGTGCGGCAGGATCGGGTCCGACATCGCCAGGGTCTGGCTCCAGCCCGGCCGCATCGGCTCGGGAACCAGCATCCTCGCCAGCAGCACCGCAGCGTCGACGCCATTCGTGCCCGCGGGCCTGAGCAGTGGCGCGCAGACGTGCGCGTTGTGACATCGACCGCGATCGTCAGTTCCGGGCGGGCCACGACACCGTCGTCCAGCACCGCCATCACGTCCAGCCGCGTGGAGTCGATCCGCACGATCTTCCCGGGGCGGGTGGCCATGGACGGGGTGAACGGCCTCACGGGCCGAAGCGCCCGCTGACGGCGGACCGTGGCCGACCCGAAGGACTCGTTGTTCTTGGCGAGGCTGTTCACCAGCCGGTAGAAAGTCGCCCTCGTTGGCAGAAGCTTCACCGCTTCCTCGCCGCGCTTCGCAGCGAGGATCTGCTCGGCCCGCAGCATGAGCCGCTTGCGGTCGCCCGTCGGAAGGTCCGCCTGCCGGCCAGCGCCTCGCTGACCGCCTCGACGACCCGCTCGTCCTTCCGGTGCCGGGGACCGGGGCCGGTGGCTTCCGGGACCGACCGTCCACCCGTCCCCACAACCCCTCGGCCTCGTAGCGCTGCCGCATCCGCAGGAAGGTCCGCTTGCTGATCTGCTGCCCGCCGGCTGCCAGCTCGGCGACCTTCACAGCTTCCCGCTCCATCAGATTCCGCCAGGCCGGGTCGTACTCGGGCCGAGGAGCCTCCGGAGTATCCGGGGGCAGCCCGGTGAGCACCTCCACCACGTGCTGTTCCCAAAACCGGGCCTGCTCGACGACTGCCGGCGGCAACGCGTCGACCAACGCAAACGGCGGCAGGACTCGTTCCGGGACCGCCTCCGGCCCCCGGTCCCGTACCTCGAAATCGGCGGCCGCCATCACATAGCCGGCAGCCATGACTCTGGTGTCGCCCTCGTCGCTGAGCAGTCGCAAGGCTGTTCCCTCCAGCCCGATGACCTGCTGGTTCCGCCCCTCGAACCGGATCCGGTCCCCGACCCGCAGAACTCCGCGTGGTGCCAGTTCAGCCATGACTCACCGAGCCGTCTCCCAGCGGCGCCGACAGGTCAAGACACAGGTCACCGCACCACAGCAGGTGGTAGAGCGTCGCCAGGACGGACAGTGCGTCACCCACTGCCTCGGCACCGTCCATGAGCAGCCGCGGGTCGTTGAAGGCGTCCATGAGCCGTTTCGCGACGTCGCCGACCCGGTTGCGGGGATGCCGATAGCCAGACAGCCAGCGGACGTTGGCCATCTCCACGGGATCGGGCTCGTGCACCAGCGCGAAGGACCAGCCGCCCATCTCCTGACACATCGCCTCGGTCGCCGAGCACTTCACCGCGTCCTCCGGGCCCACCCGGTCCGCCGGCCGGACGTCGACGACCAGACCCGAGCCGTCCTCCAGCCGTGCGAAGTAGTCCGGCACATGCGAGATCCGGCGCTTCTCCCCCTGCCATGTGACCCGGAACGGCTGCGAGGCCAGCCCCACCACCCTCCGGTCATGATCGAGGAGCACGGACCGGTCCCGCTCCAGCCACGACTCGAACCCCACCAGCGACTGCGTCGTCGCCGCCCAATACCAGCCCGTGAAGTGCCGCTGCCCGCGGTACGACGTGAACTGGCGCACCGGGAGCACCGACTCGAACCGAACCCGGGACACCGCCTCCAGCACGGAATTCCGCAGCCCGCCTCCCTCGCCGTCAGCCCACTCGACATCGACCAGCCCCAGATCCATCGCCACCCCCGGCTCCGCGTACCTGCCGAAAAGGACCGTGACAGGTACAGCGAGAACCGGACCAGGAAGATGAGATCAAACCCCACGTACGGGGCAAACGCCGTCGCTTGTCCTTTGACAGCGAACCCGGTCGCTGCATCATCCAACCCGGTCGACGCCAGTGGCGTCGCCCCGCAATGGCCTGTGCAAGAGGCCACTTGGACAGGGAAAACGCAACTTCGACATGGCCCGCAGAGGCAGCTACCTTCACCTGGTCTTCGGCGCACGACCACGGCTCCGCGCCGCACGCCTTCACCTTCCACCACTCGTTCGCCCCGGACGGAACTCCGACCAGGATTTCGGTCTCACTCTCACCGACGTCGCCGCGGTGCGGCGTGCCGAGGCCGACGACGAGCTGACCGTGGTCTTCCCCAGAGGATAAGGATGGGCGCGGCCGGGACTGGCGCGCGGCCTCCGTTCGCACAAGGCCGGCCGGCGAACCTTGGCCCAGGACGCGCCCTGTTGCGCACTGGCGGCCTGCGGAATAGTCGGGGCATGACGTACGGCCTCCCCGCCCACGAACGGGCTCTGGCCTTTGACCGGGCCGCAGGCGCATACGCCGCGCACCGGCCGCAGTACCCCGCGGCCGTCTTCGAGACCGTGGAGGAGTTCAGCGGGCAGCGGCTTGCCGGGGCCCGGGTGGCCGATGTGGGCACCGGGACCGGGATCGCCGCCCCCGGGATCTGCATGAGCGCGGGGCACAGGTGGTGGGCGTGGAGCCGGGCGCCGGGATGGCGGCGCAGTTCCGGCGCGAGCTGCCGGGGGTCCCGCTCGTGCACGGGGACGGCAACCGGCTGCCGCTGGCCGACGGCACGATCGACCTCATCTCGTACGCCCAGGCCTGGCACTGGACCGATCCCGCGCGCGCCGTCCGGTCCGCCCTGCGGGCCCTGCGCCCCGGGGGGGCGCGCTCGCGTTGTGGTGGAACGACCCCGACCCGTCCGTGCCATGGGTGGCGGAGCAGGGGGCGAGGATTGAGGAGTGGCTCGGGCCCGGCTGCTACATCTGCAACGTGGAAACACCGGCCGGGCTCCTGGAGGACCCGTACGCTGGGCTGGTCACGCCGGGGCTCCGTCGATGATGTTCATGCGCGGGGACGCTCAGTCCGTGCGGGACACGGACGATGCGGTCCGTGCCCGCATGCGCCGCCAAGACCTGCTGTACGAGTCCGGCCGCACATTCCACATCGTCATGTGGGAGGCAGCGCTCTACGCCCGCGTCTGCCCGCCACCGGTCCTCGCCGCCCAGCTCGACCGGCTGGCCTGCGTCATCAGCATGGACACGGTCCGCCTCGGCATCGTTCCGTTCGGCACCCCAGTGAGAGTCCCGCCTGGCCCTGGATTTTGGCTGTACGACGAACGACAAGCCATCGTTGAGGACTGGCAAGCGGAACTGTGGCTGGATGACTGGGACAGTGTGGGCATCTACACGCGCGTCTGGGAAACCCTGGCTCAGGCCGCCGTGTACGGGGCGCACGCTCACCGTCTTATCGGCCGGGGCAGGGCGCAACTGGACATCGCGTGAGAGCTTTAGCGCATCGTCTTGAGCAGGTGGAGAATATTCGAGAATCGGGCAGGATCTGATTCTCCAGCGTCCCTGGCGTCATCTTCATGACGACAGGAACCCGGCCCCCGGGGGCCACCGAAGTCGGACCGTCCGGCACCTGGTGTCACTGGCACAAGGGGCCGTCGATCACCGCCGTACCGCGTCGATACTGCTGGGCAGGTGTCCGGCCAGTACGCGTGTGCTCCGCGCCGTGAGCAGCGTGGTCTCATGCCTGCAGCTGGTGACCGCGAATCCGCCGGGAGGGCCGGGCGGTGACCGCGCGCGTGACAGAAGGCTGCCGGGTGAAGGCCGCGGCCTGGTGCCAGTGGCACGGCGGCCTTACCGATACCAAGCTCGAAACGATGTGGAGCGAGACCAATTCAGGGCCGCCGATGCCCTTTGACGCCTGCGACCCGTGTCGCGCGGAAGCCAAGCATGTTGCCAGCGGCGCTGCGCTCTTGGCCCGGCTCCTTGAGAGGGAATCATGAGGGCCCCAGTCAGCCTCCAAGTCCATCTGCGTGAGATCGGCGTCCCTCCTCAGCGCGGCAGGACCTCCGCGATCCGTCAGCTCGTCCTCCAAGCCCTGGCCCCCGTCATCGCGAAGGCACTCGGCTGTCACGACAAGACCGCCACCCGCCTGGTCACCGAAGCAGGCGGAACCTGGAGCCGATACGCCCCCGGCGACCACCAGCGGTGAAGCGCAGGTACCTCACGATGGGTCCGCTGAGCCTCGCTTGTCCTCAACGTGGACGACGTGAAGTTCGGTGCCGTCCCGGTGGCGCTTGGAACGTCCGAACAGCCCGACAGCGATCTCCGACTCATCCACAGGCTCATCAGGGCCGACATAGGTAAGGACGTCGTTGTGGTGTCCGGTGACGACCCATCCTTCGGCATCCTTGAGGTCGATCACCCCAAAGTCTCCTGCTGAAGATCCGGCATGCGCCGGGCCGAACTTTTTCAGGATCTCGGTGGCTTGTTCAGCCAGCTCTCCATCCGGAGCGGTCAGCACGACACAAGTGCCATGCTCGAACAGCACCCACGACTTGTGAGGGTCGGCGAGAAGCCGCTGCCAGACGTCTCTGAGTATCTCGGTGTTCACGGCGGCCATCATGCCGCAGAGCACCGACACAGGGTGGCGGTCGACCAGCCCCGATGGCGAATACGCGACGCCTGAACATGCGGGCCTACCAGTCCCCGGGCCGTTGAGCTCCGTGAGTTCGCGAAAACTGAAGGCCATTCGGAGGGAACCCGAGGGTCTGTTGCCTCACATCAGGGGGATGGCCCCTGGGTTCGAGTGAAGCCGCTGGTCGGCCTCTACTGGTGTAGCCCCCAGAAAGTCCGTGAATGCTTGTCGGCTGTGCACGAGCAGCTCGCGTACCGAGGGGTTGTGTGCGCTCTTCCAGATCAGGGCGAGCAATGCTGGTGTTTCGACATCATCGATGATGCGGGCGGTGAGCCGGTCGCGGTAGCTCGCGGCCATCGAGTTGCTGAGGATGGCGACGCCGAGCCCGCGAGCGGCGAGGTCCGCAATGGCATCCGCGGCGCTGGCTTGCAGCGCGATCGAGGGTTGGAGGCCCTGTGCGGCGCAAGCCTGGTCGAATACGGCGCGCAGGCCGGTGCCGGGAGGCATGCACACGATCGGGTAGGCAATCAGGTCGCGTAGGGTGACCCGCCGCTGTTTCGCCAAGGGGTGCCCGGCCGGGACTGCCGCGATGAGCCGTTCGCTGATGATTGTCAGCGCGTCCAGCCCGTCTGGGGTGACCGTTGCGGTCCCGATGAGTGCCAAGTCGACGGCGCCTGTACGAACCCCGTCGGCGAGCCGGTCGGAGCTGTCCTCCAACAGTGAGATCTCCACACCGGGATGCGCCTCGTGAAATGCGGCGAGGGCTTCGAAGAGAGGGGTGAGGGTGCAGCCGATGACCATCCCGACGGTGAGCCGACCCCGGATCAGTTCGGTCACCTCGCCCACTGCCTGGCCGACTGCCCCAGCTGCGGCGAGTGCGGCGCGGGCGTGTTCGAGCGCGGCCTTCCCCGCGACGGTGAGGGTGACGGTGCGGGCCGACCGGTCGAACAGCTCGGCACCGAGTTCCCGTTCGAGCTGGCGGATCTGGGCGCTGATGCCGGACTGGCTGATGTGCACCCGCTCAGCCGCACGGGTGAAATTGTGCTCTTCGGCGACTGCGACGAAGTATTCCAGCTGCCTCAGCTCCATGACTACCAATTCTAGTTTGTAGAAAATCCATCCGTTGGACTTCTGGTCAGCGGGCGACCAGGCTGAGAGACGCCGGAGCCTTACGTCAGGAGGAACCCATGCCGGAGTACACGAAGGCCATGCGGCCCGAGGACATCACCCGCTTGTTCGTCGAGCGGTCCAATGCCGGGGACGCGGCCGGGGTCGCCGCGCTCTATGAAGAGGATGCAGTGATGGCCTACCCGCCCGGCGAGCTGACGGTGGGGCGGGACGCGATCCGCGCGCTATGGGAGAAGGCGCTGGCCAACGGTCCCCGCTTCGAGCCGGAACAACCGCTGCCGACGCTGATCAGCGGCGACATCGCCCTTACCTCGACCCCACCAAAGGACGGGGCCGGCGCGCGGGCGCAGGTCGTCAGGCGCCAGTCCGACGGAAGTTGGCTGCGCCTGCTCGACCAGCCCGAGTTCGTCCCACCCACCCGCTGACCCCGTCGCCTCCGAAAGTTCGCAAGGACGGAGGCTGTTGAGTGGGATCTTGAGGGGCCATCGCGTCAGCGATGGCCCCTCTGTCGGCGTTCGCGGGAAAGTAGGTGCACGGCTCGGTACACGGCTACGTGCTCACCAGGCGGGGCGACGTCGGTGCGTCCGGCACCACCGAACTGGAGCAGCTCCCACAACCGGCACCAGTTGCTCGACTGTCCCCATTCCCGGCACCAGCGAGCTACCGCCGATCAAGCCAACGTCCTTCCGTGCTGTCGGCGCACCATCTCGGTGATCCAGATGGGCGCGAACGGAGACGTGCAGCCTGCGGAAGTCGGGTAGTCCTTGAGGACCTCCAGGCGCTCACCGATGTCGATTGCACGGGCGCGGTGCTCGGCGTGCTCGATCCCGATCTGAGCCAGGCAGTGGTTCATCGCCCACTGCACGCGATCCGGGGCGTCTTTCATCTCCGCCTCGATGATGTCGAGCAGTCCTGCGAGGTCGAGGCCCTCGGGCTTCTTCGACACGCGTTCGGTGGTCAGCGCCCAGCCGGCACTCGCGACCACTGGATCCGGATCGGCGGACCAGGCCAGGCGCAGCTCTTCGGAGTGCGGGTTCTTCTTCACCACGTAGTTCACGAGCCAGTCGTGCACCTTGGGTGTGCGCGCCTCGCGCAACATGGCGTCCAACTCGTCACGCTCGAACGCCTTCGGGCGGCAGATCAGGATCGCGAGCAGCCTCGCCGCCGTGTCATCCGTCTCCCAGAGCCGGCACGCGAGTTCCTGCTGCGTCTTCAGCCGCTTCGCGATCGCGCGCAGCTTGCTGAGGTTCACAGCATGATCGTCACCGTGTTTCTGGTTCACCGCGCGTGCCTTCGGGTCCTCGAGCTCGGCCAGCTCGGCCATCACCTCGGCCACCGTCGTCTCGGTCAACGTCGTCCCGGCCACCTAAGCCTCCTGTCCGTCACGTCCGAGATTCACCCTACGACGAGCCGACCGAAGGAAGCGGGCGCCCAAGACTGCAACATCGGCCCTCACCGTCGCGGCGGCGAGTGATCATGCCGCTCAGCACTCGGGAGGCCGGTCCAGGCTGAGCACCTAACGAACCGTGTGGCTGCTGCGACACGTGACGGATCAGGGCGCCATCGGTGAGCTCGCCAGGAAGGCCGCCGCCGATCCGGACTCGCCCGAAGGCCCGAACCGGCTGCAGACCTTCACCGACCACCTGGAGGGGCGGTGCTACCCAAACGGCACTGCAGAACCTCACGGATGCCTGGATCCGCTACGCCTCCCGCTGAGAGCCTTCAGCTTTGCCCGCACACGCTTGATCTCCGCCTTGCCGCCCGTGCCGGCCCATCTGACCGCCCGGTGAGGTCCGGCCGACGGGTTCGCGTGTTCGTGCTGCACCCTTCAGGCGTCGAAGCGGTGGCGGGAGGCCTCGATGTGACCGAGGTACCGGTGGGTCCAGTCGCACAGTCCGTCGATCGTCACCCGCAGGGCCTGGCCCGGTTCGGTGAGGGTGTACTCGACCCGCGGCGGCACGACGGGGTGCACCATCCGGTCGACCAGACCGTAGCGCTCCAGCATGCGCAGGTTCTGGGTGAGCATCTTGTGGCTGATGCCCTCGATCTCGTTCCGCAGCTCGCCGAAGCGCAGGGTGTGTTCCCCCAGGGCCTCGATGATCAGGAGCGCCCACTTGTTGGCGACGTCCGAGAAGATCTCCCGCGCCAGAGAGTCCGCGCGCCTCAGGTCCGCTTCGTCGGGCGAGCCTGTGAACTGCTTGGTCACCATCAGGTTCCCCAGTCACCGAAAAGTGCGTTCTTCCATGTCAGCGGACACTCTCCTACGGTTCCTGAGTAACCACAAGAGAGCGAACGCGTCGTGGCTTGATGGAAGCAAGCTCTCGGGCGCTCATAGCAATGGAGGCAGGCAGCATGGCCATCACCCTGGTGAACCCCAGCGGATTGCCGAAGACCGACGTCTACCGGCAGGTGTCGATCGCGACCGGATCGAAGCTGGTCTTCATCGCCGGCCAGGTCGCCTGGCGCGCCGATGGTGTCACGGTCGGCGAAGGTGACCTCGCCGCCCAGGTCGAGCAGTGCTACCACAACATCGGCACCGCTCTGGCCGAGATCGGCGCCTCCTTCTACGACGTGGCGAAACTGACCGTCTACGTCGTCGACTGGACCCCCGACAAGATGCCCCTGCTAATGGAGGGGGCCACCCGGGCGACCGCCGAGTTGGGCGTCACCCCGGTCCCGCCGGCCACGCTGATCGGCGTCGCGGCACTGGACGTACCAGAGCACCTGGTCGAGATCGAAGCCACCGCTGTCATCGACTGAGCAGGTGCTCTTCGCTCCGGGACTTACGCCCCCGCCATCGTGAACCCCAACATCTGGCTGCGCACGTGGGACGAAGACCGTTGGCTTCGTTCACCATCAGGGGTCGACGACTCCGAGCAGCAGCTGGCGATCCGGGGCCGACGTTCGCTTCCTCTTCGGGCCACAACTTGAGGTAGCCGGCGCGGGAGACGACGACGGCGGGGTGGAGTTGTCGCTTCTCCAGCTCACTTCCGTCAAGCACGCGGCGTAATCAGGCGACCTCGTCCAGCAGGTGGGGGCCGTGGTTGCGGACGTTGTTCACGGCCGTGGAGACGGGCCGGGCGTTGAGCAGGGCGCGAAGGTAGTCGGTGTTCCGGTGATGCGGGTCGAGCCAGGTGTCGTAGTGGCCCTGGGTGAGGGCGAGCGGCATGCGGGGGGTGTACCGGCCACTATCCGAGGGTGTGGGGGCGGTGAGCATGGCGGAAGCCCCGCCGACCACCGGGTCAGCGGGCCTCATGCTTGGTAGGCGTCAGGGGGTACGTCGCAGTGGGTTGACGTCAGGGACGGTGGACAGCGCCTGGCCCAGTGCCAGCACGCTCAGGCCGAACATCAGGACGCCCAGGGGGACATGGAGCGACGGCATATGTGCGATGCCGAGTACCACCTGCACCGAGGCGAGTACGAGGAACCCGGACGAGTACAGGATGGGGCGGGGAAGCCCGCCGCCTGGCCGCCACGCCAGGATCGCGGCGAGCACGTACAACATCGACGCGCCGTACATCACGCGCGATCCGACGTCGTGCAGGGTCGCGCCGAGGGACGAGGACAGCAGCATTCCGGCGGTCACCGCCTGGAAGAACAGGGCCAAGGTCTGCGAGGCGATCGCGACGCGCAGGAATGTGAATCTGCGCGGTGTTGTCGTCGTCTGTACGGCCATGACGCGGCCCCCTCTTCTGCCTCGCGGCGGTGGATCGGTAGTCTCTCGGCAGTCCGACGACGCGGGCCCGCGAAATGTGAGGTGAAGCGTCAACCGCACAGTCCGGTGCGGTGATTCGCCGTGGCAGCGAGAGCGGACGCGGATGAGGAGAACCAAGGAGCGGCCGCGACCATGAATACACCGCCCGAGCTGGCCCGCGACCGGTCCGAGCCGGGCCTGAGCGCGATCGTCAGCGAGTGGCGCCAGCTGCTCAACCTTGCCTACCGGCTGCTCGGTTCGCTGGCCGAGGCCGAGGACGCGGTCCAAGAGACCTACACCCGCTGGTACGCCATGACACGGCAGCAGCAGGAGGCCATCGAGTCGCCCGACGCATGGCTGACGACGGTGACCAGCCGCGTCTGTCTCGACGTGCTCGGCTCAGCGCGGGCCCGACGCGAGCGCTACGTCGGCACCTGGATACCCGAGCCGCTGCCCGACCGCACGGAGTGGATCAGCGGGCGGACGAGGGGTGGCAGGGCCGACCCCGCCGACCGGATCACCCTGGACGAGTCGGTGAACATGGCCTTCCTCGTCGTACTGGAATCGATGACGCCGGCCGAACGCGTGGCGTTCATCCTGCACGACGTCTTCCGCTACTCCTTCGCCGAGATCGCCGAGATCGTCGGCCGGACGCCCGCGGCCTGCCGGCAACTGGCGTCCTCAGCACGTCGGCGCCTCCGCGCCACACAGGTCCCAGCGGCTCCGGCAGCCGGGCAGGCCAGTCTGGTACGGCACTTCAAGGAGGCGTGGGAGGCCAGGGACATCGGAGCCCTCGTCAGCCTCCTCGACCCCGACGCCACAATGAACGCCGACGGCGGCGGCCAGGTCGGCACCGTCCTGCGCCCGGTCGAAGGCAGCGAACGCATCGCCCAGTACCTGATCCACATCGCCGACAAGGCACCTGGACTGACGCTTCTTGAGCGGACCGTCAACGGCCGACCCGGCCTGGTCGCCCAGCACACCGGCGTCACCGTGACCGTGGCTGCGTTCGACCTTGCCGGAGACCGCATCACCCGCATCTGGGCAGTCCGCAACCCGGAGAAGCTCCGCGCATGGACCCAGAGCGAACAGACCTGATCCGGCGCCAGGTCCCCGAACGGCACCGCTGGACGGTTCGAGAGCCCTCCGCGCCGACGTCCAGCCACAGGCCAGCGCCGGGCGGATGAGGAATCACGGCGAGCAGGTCCGGGGAACCCCCCAAGCGCAGGTGGGGGAATTCAAAAGGCGATCGGGTTGTCGCTGATCTCCCCGCCTGCCGAAGCCCCTTCACCGGTGAGTGGTTCCGCCCGGATCAGTCGGCCGTCGATGAGCCAGAAGTCGTTGCCTGGCAGCGCGATGCCCGAAGCCTGGCGCCGTGGCAGCCACCGGACATGTTCGCCGGCCGCGACGTTCGTGAATGTGCCGGAGCGTTCGAAGCGGATGTACTCGCTGACGGGCTCAGAGACGATGCGCGCCCCGGCGGAACCGCGACGCCACACTCGACGGTCTCCGAGATGAGGTCGAGCCACGGCCGCCACCAGGATGATCGGTCAGCAGGGTCGAGCCGGTGACCGGCCCTCCACTGGGCGAACGCGCCCTTCTCGTTGTCGACTGCGTAAGAGTCGCGCATTTCGAGGTGTACGGCCGATTGGCTAACTGAGCCCAGGAGTTCAGCGAACGTGGGAACGCTCGATGGCATCGCACGCCTCCCTGATCACCGGCACCATCCTGGCGGGGATAACGGACAACTGCCTCAGTGTCCGGGATTCCCTTGGCGTGGCCAGGGACCTCTGTGGCCGCGCACTGCGCTTCGAGTTCCGCGCACGGCTGCCTGTGTTGGGGTCGATGCCGATCAACCGTAATGCCATGATCGCCCTCATCGCCGTTCGTGTGCATGGTTGTGCACAACTGTCAGTTTCGGGCAGTGACTTGGCCAAGGGTACGGAATGGCCGGGGCAGCGGAAACGCCTGTCAGGGAACATTGCTGCACATCGCTGGAATGCGTGCACTCGTCTCCCTACCGTCTTCCTCATGACAACAGGAACCCGCCCCTCGGGGGCCGAAGCGGGATGGCCCGGCACCTGGTGTCACTGGCACAAGAGGCCGCCCCTGACCGCCGTCCGCATCGACACCCTCGAGCAGACGTCCGGCTCGGGCTACGGCCAGTACGCGTGCGCTCCCTGCCGGGAGCAGCACTGTCTCGTGCCCGCCACGAAGCCTGCGGCTCCACTCGCAGGGCACGAGTCATGAGGGGCGAGGGGGTCGCGACCGCCCGGCCTGCGGGACTCCGTATCTGCTGGGCCCCTAACTCCGACGCGCCGGCGAGGTGTTGCACCATCGACGACCCGAACCACGACGGCGACCACCACCACGAACATTCGGGCGACTCATGGCCCCGGCAGTCGGGCAGCAAAGGGTGACCTCGCCCACTCCCGCCAATCCGAGTGTGCCGTATCGGTTCGTCACGCGACAGGTGTCGTGCACGGAGGTTGCTTGAACTCGCCCCACTGGGCGAGCTCCGTCAACTTCAGTACCTGCAAGCCCTGTTGGTGGACGAGGACGCCAAGGTCCGCGACTGGGCCGGACGGGTTCGTTAGACACGCGAAGAGTTTCCTTACATAATCCTTAGGCATGGGAAAGACTTACGAACGCATCGATGGCCGGCTGCGCACCTTCATAGAGCAGCAGCCCATATTCTTCACTGCGACCGCCCCGCTGGTCGGCGACGGCACGGTCAACCTCTCCCCCAAGGGCCTCAAGGGTTCCTTCGCGGTGCTCGACGAGGAGCGGGTCGCCTATCTCGACTTCGCCGGCAGCACTGCCGAGACCATCGCGCACCTGCGGGAGAACGGCCGGATCACGGTGATGTGGTGCGCCTTCCAGGGGCCGCCCAACATCGTTCGGGTGCACGGCCGGGGCGAGCCCGTCTTCCGTGACGACCCGCGCTTCAAGGAACTGCTCGCGCACTTCCCGGGCATCGACCCGGCCCTGCACGGGCTGCGCGCGATCATCGTGGTGACGGCCGAACTCGTCCGTGACTCCTGCGGATACGGGGTGCCCTTCATGTCGTACGACGAAGATCGCGACCTGCACGGTAAGCGCTTCTCGCGTGAGGACGATGCCTCGCTGAGCGCGTACTTCACCAAGAAGGACCACATCGCACAGAGCATCGACGGCCTGCCCGGGCTGCCTCTTCCGCTGCCGCCCAGTAACTTCTGAGCAACCGTCCCTCTCCCTTCGGGGGTTGCGCCGTCGCCGTCGTACCTGCCGGTGTCGCGCTCTCTGCCGTCCTGTTCGCCCTGCCCCCGGACGGCAGCGGTCCGCCGCTGCCGGACTGGCTGGCCGACACCGGCGGGGGCAGTCAGCTGATCACCGCCGTCGCGCCCCGCACCGGCGCCACGACGGGGACGCCGACCTGGTGGGACCGGCGGGGCGGCTGGTGGATCGCGGCCGGCAGCGCGCCCGCCCGGTTCGAGGCGAAGGGTCTTGTGTCGAGGGCGGCAAGCGCAGACAGGGCACCGACACCACCCCCACCGGTCTGTACGACCTCCTCTACGGCTTCGGAATACGGGCTTCAGAACAGCTGAGAGCGGAGACGCGGCCGGGAAAGCCGGGTGACCTCCGTTCTTGGTTTCACCGGGATCGGCGTGGGGTGCTGGTGTGCGTAACTGGCCGGTACCTGCCGCGCCTCACCAGCGGGCGACCGCCCAGGCCAGCGCATAGCCCGCGCTGTTGAGGGCGAAGTGCAGCGCGACCGGTGGGACAAGGCTGCCGGAACGGCGGCGTAGTTCGCAGAAGAACACGCCGGCGAGGGCGGTGCCGACCACCGTTCCCGTCACGGACAGGGCGACCCCGGTCGGACCCGTGCCGAAGATCGCCTCGGCAGCCGCGTTCGCGCGCGTGAGCCCCCGTGCCGGCTCCACGTGCCAGAGTCCGAAGAGCACCGAGGACACGGCGGTGGCCCAGATGTGTCCCCGCCGCCGCTCGACCATGGCCCACAGCACTCCCCGGAACGCGACCTCCTCGAGCAGCACGGTGCCGAGGGGCACACGGACCAGGACGCGGAACACCAGTTGCTGCGGGGTGAGCCCCGCGGCGCGTTCGTCCAGGAAGGCCTCCCGGGTGAACGGCACGGCCAGACCCAGCAGATAGACCACCATGACGGCACCGACCAGGACCAGTCCCCAACGCAGTCCCCGACGGGCGCAGCGAGCCCCGAGGCCAACGTCCGCCCAGCTGAGGCCATCCCACCGGGCGATCAGCAGGAGAACGGCGGACGTGGCGGCGCAGAGGGGGACGTACCAGTCGGCTTCGAGCCGATTGCCCCACACCTGCACGGCAGCGAGAACCGCGACAACCAGAGTGATCCGCATCGTCGTACCAGGATGGCCGAAAACGTAGCGGTCTCCCGCGCAACGCGCGGCAAGCGATCACGGTGCGAACGCCGGTCAGCCAGCCATCCGTCAGGGCATGCGGCCTGACGTCCGTCCAGGAACCGCACCTGCCAAGCGGGGGCCCCTCCGGCGGCGCCCCCGCCGCCGAGGTGTCCCGGCCTGTACTGAAGCGGGTCGCCTTCTGCCCGCCGAGCGGCCGTCGCGATTCCGGGCATCACCGGGGCCTGGTCGGCCCCGAAGGATTCCGCGCCCCTTACGGTCTCGCCGTTGAGCTTGTCGGCGTTCTCGACGAGCTGACCGAGATGCTCGCGGCCAACGAGTCCGTCACCCGTCCAGTGCCGTCTCAAGCACAGGAACGCGCGGTCGCGCAGCCATCCCCGCCCTGCGGAAGGGGGACGGCGAGCGTTCAGCAGCTTGGTCACCGTTGATTTCGTTAAGGCCCTGACACTTCCTACCCCCTGACACACCGTCGATAGTTCGCCGCCTCAGGTACTCGCCACCTCCTTCGGCGCGACTGACCCAGACGCTCGGGCGCCGACCATCCAGCAGGCCGCGGTAAAACGGACTTCCGCGCCATCCACATAAGGATCAAACGCGGCGCGGACCGTTTCGATGACCTGCGCGCGGGTCCGCTCATCCGCCACCTCGTGCAGGACCAGGCCCAGCGGACCGAGCCGGGTGAAGTAACGGACCAGCTCTCTCTCGGGCAGGGTGCAGGCCACATCGATCGGCCGGATGTCAACCCCGGCCCAGCCGCTCTCCTCCAGAATGCGGTGGACCCGGTCCGGGTCCGCGAAGGCGAACTGCCCCGGCGCGTCCGGCCGACGGGCGGGGAGGTTCGGCAGGAACGGCGACGCGGAGCGTTCGGCCGTCGTCATGAACGGATTCTCCGCAGCGCTGCGCCAAGCGACGAACCGGAGCGCGGCGTCGCCCCTGGCGGCACGCCGCAGGTTCGCAAAGGCCCGGACGAAGTCGTTGAAGAACATGACGCCGAAGCGCGAAATGATCGTGTTGAAGGCGGCGGGCTCGAACACGTGATCCTGCGCGTCGGCGCGGATGAAGTAAGCCTGCGTGCCCTCCCGCTCGGCCCGTGCCTGGGCGGCGTCGATCATTGGCTCGGAGATGTCGATGCCGACACAACGGCCTTTCGCGCCGAGCCGCCCCGCGACGGCGACCGTTGTGCTGCCCGTACCGCAGCCGACATCAAGCACTTGGCTTCCGTGTTCGGCGGAGACCGCTTCGACGAGTAGGTCTTCGAAGGGCTTGAGCATCTCGTCCAGCACCGCCTGAGCCTCGACCCAGGCGTGGCCGACGGGGCCGTTCCAACGTGCCGACTGTTCGTCATCGGTCTTGCGCGTGCCGTCCATGATCGTCTCCTGAGAAGGCCTCTACGAGGCGGAGATGACGCTGTCCTACTTGATGTGACTTGAGGTCAAGAGGATGACAGAGCTGGACATCGCCGAGGTGGCGCAGCGCGCCGACGATCGCAGATCGACGCTGCGGTTCTATCAGGACAAGAGGTTGATCACCTCGATCGGCAGGCGAGGCATGCGCCGCCGTCAGTTCGATCCCGGCGTGCCGCAACGGCTGGCACTGCCCATTCCCAGCGGGTGGTCCCTGGAGCCAGTCGCCTGTCGGTGTGGCGGCTACCGAACCACGCCTGTGTCAGCCGCACCAATAGACTCCACGCCCCGTGGTGAACTCGCTCAGCGCAGTGTCTGCTCCGTCCACACCGTCTTACCCTCTCGCGTATAGCGGGTGCCCCATCGCTCGGTGAACTGGGCCACCAGGAAGAGGCCGCGCCCCCCCTCGTCAGTGATGCGAGCCCGGCGCAAATGGGGGGAAGTGCTGCTCGTGTCGGAAACCTCGCAAATCAGGCTCTCGTCATGGATGAGCCGCACGAACACTGTTCCGCCGGCGTACCGGTAGGCGTTGGTGACCAGCTCACTCACGACCAGCTCGGTGGTGAACGTCAGTTCTCCCATCCCCCACTCCGTCAGCTTGGCCGTGGTCAGCGCCCTCGCCCGGGCGGCCGCGGTGGGGTCGGCGGGCAGCTCCCAGGACGCGACCTTCTCGGGTGGCAGTACACGGGTTCGGGCAATGAGAAGCGCGACGTCATCGGTGGGGCGGCCGGTCAGCACCGACTCCAACACCGCTTGGCACGTCTGCTCCAATGGCTGCGCGGGGAGAGTGAGCGTTGCGAGCAGGCGAGCCAGTGGTACGTCGATGTCACCGTGCCGCGTCTGGATGAGCCCGTTGGTGTAGAGAGCGAGCAGGCTTCCCTCGGCGAGTTCCAACTCGTAGATCTCGAACGGCAGTCCGCCGAGACCGAGCGGCGGGCCGACAGGCACGTCGAGCAGGCTCACCCGTCCCTCCGGGGTCGCCACCGCCAGCGGGAGATGGCCGGCACTCGCCACGGCACAGCGCCGGGAGATCGGGTCGTACACCGCGTACAGGCAGGTCGCGCCGACGACCTGCTCGGTCGGCCGCAGGTCGCCGTTGACGGCTTCCTGCTCTGCTGCCAGGAGGTTGACCAGGTCGTCCAGGCGGGAGAGGACCTCAACCGGTTCGAGGTCGAGGCTGGCCAGAGTGTGTACGGCAGTGCGCAGCCGGCCCATCGTGGCCGCAGCGTGGATGCCGTGGCCAACGACGTCGCCCACGACGAGTGCGACCCGGGTCCCGGAGAGGGGGATGACGTCGAACCAGTCCCCTCCGAGGCCGGAAGCGGCACTGGCCGGCAGGTAGCGGTGGGCGACCTCAATGGCGGGGTGTTCGGGTACGTCACGCGGAAGGAGGCTGCGTTGCAGCGTGAGCGCGGCCTGTTGCTGCTGGGTGTAGCGGCGGGCGTTGTCGATGGTGACGGCGGCGCGGGAGGCGAACTCCTGCGCCAGCATGAGGTCGTCCTCCTCGAACGGTTCCGGGCGCCGCGACCGCCACAGGCTGACCACCCCCAGCACCAGGCCACGTGCCGCGAGCGGTACCACCATGAGCGAGTGGACGTCCAGGTCGACGGCGCCGTCGGCGACGCGTGGAAGTTCCATCGAGTACCAAGCGGAGGAGATGCCGGCAGCCGGTTCGAGCACCGGTCGCCGCTCGGCCAGGCACCTGGCTTGCGGGGCCTCAGGACGGAGAGGGATCGATGCGCCGACCGGATGCATCGTCTGCGCTTCTCGAACCGACACGCTTCGTACGGCCATCCGGGAAACCGGCCCCGTCGTCTCCTGCGGCGGGTCCTCGCCACGGGGCACCGGCTCCAGTAGGTCCACCGACACGTGATCGGCGAGGTCGGGCACGGCCACGTCGGCCAGTTCGCGGGCAGTCTGCCCCACGTCGAGCGTCGTCCCGATGCGAGCACTGGCTTCGTTGAGCAGGGCGAGCCGACGCCGGGCCCGGTGGCGGTCGGTGACGTCCTCGACCAGCTCGGTGACCCCGATGACCCGGCCGGTGGAATCCTCCATCCGAAACGACGAGGCGGACACCACCAGCTCGCGGTGGGGATCCCGCCGCAGTCGGGAGGACTGTTCGGTGAAGATCGCGGGCCGTCCTGTCTCCAGGACCCGGCGCAACCGGGTCTCCACCACCTCGGCGTCCTCGCTGACCAGCAGCTCGCCGCTGCCGAGTCCCACATGCCGCTCGGTCGGGAGTCCACTCAACCGTGCGATCGCCCGGTTGACCCGTACCATCCTCAGATCCGGGCTGTGGACCACAAGACCGATCGGTGACCGGCGGAACATCCCGTCCAGGAGCGCACAGTCCAGCTCCCATGCAGTGACCTCCGCCGCGGGCGCGCCGACCAAGAACCATTCCTGGACCGAGTCGGCCCTCGTGACCACGCTCGCCCTGATTCCCAGTTCCACCCGGTGCCCAGCGCGATGCCGGAGGGGCAGTACCCCGAACCAGCCCTGTCCCCTCGCGCACTCCGCCGCGACGTCACTGGCCGCAGGCCGGTCGCTGGAGTCGACCAGGAGCTCGAGCGCCGTCCGGCCGATGGCCTCCCCGCCCGGAAAACCGAGCAACTGCTCGGCCCGCTCGCTCCAGCCGACCACCGTCCCGCGGTTGTCCAGCACCACTGACGCCGCCCGGCGCAGAGCGAACGGGTCTTCCGTACTCTCGCTGAACATCGTCACGGGCGCGCCCACCGCCATAGCCCTCGTGGTCGGATTGCCGGTCTCGCACCCCCGCAGGGCCTTTCCGCCCGCCTTCGGGGGGTGATGCAGGTCTGTGGACATGATCGGTCACTCACGTTCTGAAATGTTCGACGCCACGCGGCTGGGACTCGAATCGACGAGGGCACGCGGCCACGTCGCGTGGCCGCTGCTTGGCACGGCCCCGCCGCAGGCCTTCTGCTGGCTCCGGGTAGGTGCCAGGCCTCCCCTTCGTCGCATCGGGCGTCAGGCTCCGGCGGTCTTTGAGAAGTGCCTTGCAGAACGCCGAGGTTCTGCCAGCGAGGGCCTGGCATGACCCTGGACTTTGCTGACGGGCGGCAGGGAAGGGCTGCTCCGATCCGCTAGGGAACTCGTGCTGACGGAGTCGCCTCCGGGGTCCCCATGGGGAAGTGCTTGAACTTCCCCATGGGGAATATCGTGAACGTCCACACGTAGTAAGGATCAGGGGCAAGGCCGTCGAGTCCCTGGACTTCGGCGGGTACGAGCCGGTACCTGAAGTGCAGGGCCTGACCGATACGTAGTGACGAGGCAGGAACTCGCTCATCGCCCTCTACCCCGGCGAGGCCCTCGGCCTTGACGTACCTCAATGCCTTGAAGCTCATGTGTACGGCGGCCTCGACGAGTGGGGCCTCCACGGCGGCTGACCGCTCGCCGACGCCGCCGGATCTGCGCGCCCAGTCGGCCGGACCGCCAACTACCGCGCTCAAGCAGAATCGTTGTGACTGAGCGCTGTACCTGGCCGCTGAGCGCGATAGTTCGCCGGTCAGAGCGTTCTAGTTGACCTACGGCTGGCTCGCTCGGCAGTGCTCGGAAGCGGATCGGTCCGTCCCGTTGGAAGTAGTCGTCATGGGCTGGATCGTGCACACCGGCCCGGCTGTCAGTCGGCCTGAGCTGGGCCTTAGCCTCGGCGGATGATTCCTGCGCGGCCTCCGAAGGTCATCACGCGCCACCGCGACGGGTGGATCTATGCCTACGTGATGGACTCCAGCACTTTCGGGACGCTGGAGCCTGCCGCGGTGTTCCAGCCGTGTGCCGGCGACGAGGTCGTGGCGTCGGCGGTCCGGCCCGATCTGGAGCGGGTCGTATATACGACGCTGAACGGGGTCGTCTGCCTCACGCGCGCCGGTGACCTGGTGTGGGCATCGGCCTTCGAGCCGCACTCCGACATGCGCCATGGCCACCGCCCCGGCTGTGCGCTCTCCCTGGACGGCCGGACTTTGCGGGTCTACCGGCCGGACGCCATGGCGGGACGCGGGGGCGGAGACCAGTGGGTCGTGTACGACGCCTATAGCGGGGTCGTCCTCGCCTGCCGGGAGCTGGAGACGGTCGGGCACGGCGCCCGCCACCACGTGCACCCCGTGGACGGCAGCATCTACCTCGACATCGGTGAAGGTCAGGACGGCTCCGTGATTCTCCGGGGTATGGCCGAGGCCGACGGCGAGCCGGAGTTCGTGACGTACCCGTGGTGGGACCGCTGCCTGATCGACCTGGCGCCGGGCGGGCAGCAGTTCATGACCGTCGACCACGGGCAGGCAGACGTCGCCTTCCACCGCCACCCCAGCGGGGACGTGCTCTTCACTCTCCCTGTCGAGGCCTTCGGGTACGACCCGCAGGAGACCTTCGTGGAATGGAGCGGCGGCTACCTGACCCCGGACACGGCCGTCGTCACCCTGGGCGGCGAGAGCCAGGACGAGGAGGAGTGGTTCCGCTACCACCTGATCGACGTGCGCACGGGCACGGTCAGCGGCGAGATCGCCGTCGAGGTCGCCAGCCCGTACGAACTAGAGCCCCTGGGCGACGGCTCCTGGCTCACCGACGGCCCCGACGGCAACCCCGTCCGCTGGTCCCGCGCTCCGCTGCCGTCCGCACCGCCGCCACCGGCAGGTTGACGGGCGGTCACCGGCCGGGGACCGCGTAGGGCCGACACGATCCAGCTAAGGAATCGGGGTTCCCGCAGCGGCCTCCGCGAGTTCTTTGGGATCCGATGTCATTCGGACGGACACCCTCCCGCAGTGCGGAAGTGAGCGTTCAGTTGGCCAGACGGGCCATCTACAGGCCTCGTCAAGCCGTGCACAGGAGCAGACCTCACCCACCTGTACCTACGGCGCGCCAAGTACTTGGAAAGCAGCGAGCTCACCGCCCTCCTCACCCAGGAACAGCGCAAGCTCCAAGGGACTCACCCCGTACGCCGACGCCCACATCAACTGCGAACCCCTTCGCGCCGACGACGACCAGACCTTCGCGCACACAAGCGCCAACGAAATCGGCGACGTCACCCTGCTCGCCACCATCACCGACCACACCCAGGGCATCGCCACACCCGCGATGCACGACATTCACGTCGACAACATCCTCAGCTCCACGCTTGACGAACCAGGTGCCTTCGCCCGGCGCATCACGCGAATGCGCTCCTACCTCGGTGCAAACACCGGAGCGTTTCGCACAGGAGACACCGTCCACGTCTCCGGCAAGCTCGTCCACCTGCGCACAGGAGACCACGACACCTTCGGCGTCGAACTCACCCCCTGGAACGTCAGCAAGTCCTACATCGCCAGCCTCGCCCCATAGCCAGCGCTCGGTGTGGCTTGAGGCGAAGCCAAGAAGAAGGGCCTCCACCTTGGGTGGAGGCCCTTCTTGCGCTGCTTCCAGGGCATCGCGACCACTAGGAGGCACGCGGAGGGAGTCCGAGCTCGCGGCGAGCTCGCGGCGTGTCCGTGTATACGTGCCACTCGGCTACCAGCGTGCCCGTGATGCGGGCGGTCCACACCGCCGGGCCCGCCAGCTCCGGCTGTGAGCACACGGAGTATCCGGATACCGCGACGACGTCGTCCTGTGCGGTTAGGTCGGTGAAGACGTTGCGGTAGTCCGGGAAGGCCGCGAAGAAACCGCGCCACGCCTGGAGGCACGCCAGCCTCCCGCGGACGGTTCCACCCTCGGTGTCGATGAGGGTGTGGTCCTCGGACATCAGCGCTGCCAATCCCGCGAGGTCCTGGCTGTTGATCGCAGCGTTGAAGTGGCTGACGACATCCACCGGATCCATGCCCGCCCCACATCCCTTCCCGCGTTCGGCTCGACGGACCAGGGTGATGCGCCCCCCCATCCTTCTTTGTAGCGGTCGGGCCCGTGCGGGCCGTGCACCGCCACACGCCACGTCGCTCAGCTTCGCCGTGCGATCAGCAGCGTCGCCTGCTCAAGAGCGGCGCAATCTCCTCGGCCCGGGTAAACCCCTCGGGCAGCGATTCGGGCACGCCCCAGATAGCTTTGAGCCGGCGCAGAGGCGCAGGACCTCTGCCGCTACCACGCGAGTTTCCACGCGGGCGAGCAGTACATCCGCACTGCTGGCCACCCTGGCCGCCGACTCCATCGCCCTGCACCACCTCGAGGAGCGCCACACCGACACGATGCCGAACAGCTTGCCGCCCGCTTCCTCCATCGACGAACGCGAACGAAGCGCGGAAATCGCATGGTCCTCCTGAAAAAGCGGCGCCCGGAATGGCAGCGCACGCAGCTGAGCTCGATGCTCCCGGCTTGGCGCGACGTCGGGGGCCCTGGCGGGCTGTCAGGAGGTCACGCAGGGGTTTTGACGCCGTGGCTGGAGATTTGTGGCTCCTGGGATGACACGCGCTGAATGTGACTGATCGCTTCGGTTGGCCCTTTAGCGCTGTGGTTGGCCCGGCGGAGCATCATGGTTGGCCTGCAGGGCGGAGAAGGCGTGGTTGACCTGGGGTTTCCGGACTTGGGCGGGGCGTTGGCGGCCATCCGGGCTCCGGTCGAGCACGGCTTCGCCTTTCTGAAGAACCGGCGGGTCGCCGGCAAGGCCCGCACCGTCCCGAAGTGAGCAACCGCCCTCTTCACGATGCACAGTACTCAAAGGGCACACTCGGGACGCGGCAGGTGGCTGGTGATCGCGCAGCGGGTCCCGTTTTGACCTTGACACGGTGACAGGGCCTTCAATGCTTGCCAAGGAGGTGGTCTCGATGACGATCACGAGACAGGACACGGATGCGATACGAGCGCTCCAGGGGTTGGAGGACGGCCGTTCGTCCGTGCGACTGCGGGCTGCTCTGGCGGCCGGCTCGACACCCGACCCGCGCTTCGTCGACAAGCTCATCGAACGATGCGCGATCGAGCCCGAGTTCTTCGTCCGCGACATGCTGACCTGGGCGCTCACCCGCCACCCGGTGTCCATGACGCTGCCCGAGCTGGTCCGTGAAGTCCGCTCGGAGCGTGCGCAGGCTCGGAGCCAGGCGCTGCATACGCTGTCCAAGATCGGGCACCGGCAGGCGTGGCCGGCGATCACGCGGACGCTGTTGTCCGACGCCGACGACGAAGTGGCGCGGAGCGCCTGGCGGGCCGCGGTCGTGCTCGTGCCGGAAGGCGAGGAATCCGCCTTGGCCGCGGTGCTGGCGACACAGCTCGGGCGCGGTGAGCGGGAAACGCAGCTGAGTCTCAGCCGGGCACTGGTCGCGCTGGGTGAAGTAGTTGTGCCGGCTCTGCGTGCTGCGACAACGACCCCTGACCCGCGCGTGCGCGTGCACGCGCTCGCCACACAACGGCTGCTGCGCGACCCGGACGCCGGATTCGAGTTCGCGATCGAGGAGGCCAAGCGCTTCGTGGCCCTCGGCGGGTGTGGACAGGAGGGACGATAGGACGTGTTGATCGGTGAGGTGGCGAGACGGTCCGGGGTCAGTGCCCGCATGCTCCGGCATTACGAATCGCTCGGCCTGGTACAGCCTTCGGGCCGTACGGGCTCAGGTTATCGGGAGTACTCCGGCGAGGACATCCGGCGGATCTTCCATATCGAGAGCCTGCGGTCGCTGGGTCTGTCCCTGCGTGAGATCGGGCGCGCGCTCGACGATCCCGGCTTCACACCCTCGTTGCTCGTCGGCGACCTCATCCGTAAGACACGCGAACGTATCGCGGCCGAGACCGACCTGCTCACGCGGCTGCGCCGGATCGACGCCGCGGACCCTGCCGGATGGGAGGACGTCCTCCAGGTTGTTGCGCTCCTCCAGGCACTGGGGTCGAAGAGCGCCGACGCGCGCCAGCGCGCGGCCCTTTCCTCGGTCGACGAGGTTCCGGTGCCGGTGGAGGCCCTGGTCGAGGCGGCACTGAGCGAGACGGAGCCGAACGTCGCCGGAGCCCTTCGATGGGCGCTGGCGCGATCGGGCGACGGCGCCCCGGCACTGCTGGCGGAGGGCCTCGGCTCACCGGTGACCGCGGTACGGGAACGTGCCGTTCAGTCCCTCGCCGAGATGCCCGGTGATGAGGCCATCGCGCAGCTGCGGCACGCTCTCGCGAGCCCCGACGTCGCGGTCCGCGGGTATGCGGCTCTGGCTCTCGGGACACGTGGAGTGGCCGATGCGGTACCCACGCTCATCGACGTGATCGTGGAGGGAAGGAACGACACCGATGCAGCCGACGCACTGAGCGTACTGGCGAGCGACACCGCGACGGCGGATCAGATCGCGACCAGGCTCGTCGACCGCCTCGCCCACAACACCACTCAAGCGCCTGCACGCGGACGGCTGACCCAAGCACTGGCGGGCATCCCGGGAACGACTGCGTCACGTGCCCTCATGGAGCTGTCGCATGACGAGGACCGTGCCGTTGCGCTGACCGCGGTGTACCTTCTTCAGCTGCGCGACGCACGGTGACGGATCTCGCCTGGGGTACCGCGTACGAGGCCTGCGGGGCGGAGGGGGCCGGTCGTCATCCCAGCACGCCCTCACTAGAGTGCCGCACGGGCCGAGTGGTTCGAGGAGCGGCGGCTGGCGGCGGTGCTGGTGGCGTTGCACGGGCGGGACGGTGACGTTCCGCTGCTGGGGTCGACGACTGCCGGGCAGGTCACCGACAGCGCCCGAGCCGTGGAGTGGGCTCGCGCCGAGGAGGCGAAGCGGTACGGGCGGGATGTGGCTGCGAAGAGCGAGTTCACGTGGATCGAGCCGGCGCACCGGCAGGGCCGTGTCGAGTACGCCCGGGTCGCGCTCATCCGCATGCTGGACGGCACGGGCCCGGAGACGGACCGGCTCCGGGAGCGGAGCCGCGCGCTGGAGCGCATCGGCGACCACGCACAGGCGGCCCGAGCTCAGTTCAACCTCCCCTCGCTTCAGGACAGCCATGGGACTGGGCCTCGGAGGCGTACGTCCTCGCCCGCCTGGAGCGCCGCAAGGGCGACCTCGCAGCAGCGGGGCGGGCTGGAGCGGGCACGGACGGGCGCTGGAGCGGGCACGGACGG
Organism: Streptomyces sp. NPDC055287; assembly: GCF_053646035.1. Lineage (NCBI taxonomy): Bacteria > Bacillati > Actinomycetota > Actinomycetes > Kitasatosporales > Streptomycetaceae > Streptomyces > Streptomyces sp. NPDC055287. Next base: position 63,872 of record NZ_JBSHNE010000020.1, read on the forward strand.
CGGTCGGCGCCGCGGGCACCACGCCGGACGGAGCAGTTTCCCAGTGGCACTGCCCGGGGCTCGGCCGGCTGATCACGGAGCAGCATCTGGAGCTGACGCTCGCCGCGGTCGAGGCGGGTGACGCGGAACTCGCGCGTGCGACGATGGCGCACGTCAGGCTCCTGCTGGACACGATCGGCAAGGAGTCGACGAAGGCGCTCAGCCGCCTGTCAACACGGGCGAAATGGGCGGTGGCTGGGCTTCGCTCGCCCGGCGCCTGACACCTGTGTACCGCCACGCCGGCGGGGCGGGTGCAGCCGTATTCCGCTGTCTTCTCGCCCGCCCCGCCGACGGCCGTGCACGGCTGTTGTCGCGTCGCGGCACCGTGCTGACCGACGCTTCGCCGACATCTCGGCCACCGCATACCGAGACCTGAGCGCCAGGCACGCTCCTGGATGGCGAGCTCGTCATCTGGCAGGAGGCCTGATCGCCTTCGACGGGCTTCAACACCGCATGAACCGCGGCATAGCCGCCGTGACAGGCAAGATCCGCGAGGCTCCCGCGCGCGTCGGCCTTCGGCCGGGGCCCGTGGCGGGATCAACTCCCCTTGTGCTGCTGCGTCGCCTGCTCGCGGAGGGCGTGGATGAGTGTCGTGACGTGGGGCCGGTCGCTACGGCTGATTGCGGCGACGCCGATGTGCCGGGTCGGGCCCGGCGACTTGATCGGGACGGTGCGTAGGCCAGGGATCTGCGGGGCGAGCGCAATAGAGGGGATCAGGGAGATTCCCATGCCTGCGGCGACGAGCGAGCGGGCGAAGAAGTAGTCGGTGGTGGTCCCGCGCATTTGCGGATCGAAGCCGGCGCGCTCGGCGTAGCGGCGCAGGTATGCCTCGGTCTTCAGGCAGCCGAGCACCCAGGGTTCGGTTGCCAGCTCGGCGAGGTCGAGCGCGTCGCGGTTGGCGAGTCGATGCCCTTGCGGCAGGACGACGTACAGGGGGTCTTCCAGGAGCGGCGTCCACTCCAGGTTGGAGCTGGGGCCCGGCCCAACGGGTAGCGGGCCGTCGAAGTGGTAGGCGAGGGCGAGGTCCACGGCGCCCTGGCGGACGAGCGGCAGGGTGTCCTCGGGTTCGCCTTCCCTGATGTGGAGCACGGTGCGGGGGTGGGCTGCAATGAGCCGGGTGAGAGCGGCGGGCAGCAGGAGCCTGCCGCCGCTGGTGAAGGTGGCGACGGTGAGTTGGGTACGGCCGGTGCTGAGCTGGGCGACCTGCTGTTGTGCGTGTTCGAGCTCTGCGGCGACGGATTCGGCGGCGCCGACCATGATCTGGCCGGCCGGTGTGAGGGTGACGCCGCGGGTGCTGCGGGCGACGACCTGGGCGCCGAGGCTGCGCTCCAGGGCGGCCACCTGCTGGGAGACGGCCGAGGGGGTGAGGCGGAGAGCTGTGGCCGCCTGGTTGAAGCTGCCGTGCTCCGCCACCGCTCGCAGGACGCGGAGCCGCTGCACATCGATCAACAGTTTTCCTTAATACGTATCCAGTAGGTCAGGACTTCTGCTGATGACGATAGGTCTCCAGGATGGGGGCATGCAAAAGATCTGCGTCATCGGCGGAAGCCGGTACTTCGGAAAGCTCCTGGTGAAGTGCTTGCAGGGCGCGGGCCACCAGGTCACGGTGATCAACCGCGGCTCCACACAGCCACCCGTCGGCGTCGAGCACCTCGTTGTCGACCGGAACGACGAATCCGCCCTGACGGCCGCGCTCGACTCCCGCACCTTCGACGTCGTGGTGGACCAGGTCTGCTACACCCCGGTGCAGGCCGCTGTCGCCGCCCGCGCCTTTGCCGGCCGCACCCGGCGCTACGTCATGACCTCCACGATCGAGGTCTACGACCCCGCGACCGCCGCGCTGCCGGCTGTGCCTCCGAGCACGCCGGTGCCGGAGGAGATCGTGGACCCGGCCACCTGGCTGGTGGCCATGGACCTTCCCTGGCACGACGACGCGTACCTGGAGGCGCACTACGCCGAGGGCAAGCGCCAGGCGGAGGCCGTCTTCGCCCGCGCCGGCAGCTTCGAGTTCGCCAGTGTGCGCAGCGCCCATGTGCTCGGCGGCGGCGCGCAGGAGTTCACCGGCCGGCTGGCGGGCTACGCCGGGCGCATCGCCAAGGGTGAAGAGATCACTGTGCACGCGAAGGCGCTGCCTACGGTGTTCATCCACTACGAGGAGCTGGCGGACCTGCTGCTGTGGGCGACCACAGCCGACTTCACCGGTCCGGTCAACGCCTGCTCCGACGGCCCGCTCGATGTACATGACCTCGCCGCGATCATCGCCACGCAGGCCGGACGGGAGCCCGTCTACCGGACCGTCCCGGCGGGCGAGGAGGCTTCGGCGTTCTCCTTCGACCGCCACTACGGCATGAGCAACGCCCGCGCGAAGGAGCTGGGCTTTTCCTTCTCCCACACCACCGACTGGCTGCCCGGCGCCGTCGCCGAAGCCCTCACCACCGACCCGTCACCCACCGCCTGAGGAGCTGAGCCACCATGCAGTACCGCACCATCGCCCACACCGCCGTCAGCGCCATTGGCCTGGGCGCCATGCCGCTGTCCATCGAGCACCGCCCGGACGAGACGCGGGCCATCGCCACCGTCCACGCCGCCCTCGACGCCGGCGTCACGCTCATCGACACCGCCGACAGCTACCACTGGCACGCCGGCGAGGCGGGCCACAACGAGCTGCTGATCGCCCGCGCCCTGGCCCGCTACGGCGGCGACACCTCCGGCGTCCTGGTGGCCACCAAGGGCGGCCGCAGCCGCCCCGGCGACGGGAGCTGGACCGTCACCGCCACCCCCGCCCATCTCAAGCAAGCCGCCGAGGCCTCCGCCAAGCGCCTGGGCGTCGAGGCGATCGGCCTGTACCAGCTGCACAAGCCGGACCCGGCCGTGCCCTGGGCGGAGTCCGTAGGCGCGCTGCGCGAGCTGCTCGACGTCGGCACAATCCGCGCCGCCGGGATTTCCAACGTCACCACCGCCCAGATCCGCCAGGCGCATCAGATCCTCGGCGACGGACTCGTCTCCGTGCAAAACCAGTACTCGCCCGTCGTTCGCGACAGCGAGCCCGAGCTGCGGCTGAGCACCCAGCTGGGTCTGGCCTTTCTGCCCTGGAGCCCCCTCGGTGGCATCTCCCGCAGCTCCCTCGACGGCCCCTCCGGCCCCACCTCCGTCGGCACCGCCTTCCACCACATCGCAGCCGAGCGCGGCGTCAGCCCGCAGCAAATCGCCCTGGCGTGGCTGCTCGCCCGCTCCCCAGCAGTGATCCCGGTACCGGGAGCCAGCCGCCCGCCCTCCATCACCGACTCGGCCAAGGCCGCGGAGCTCACGCTGAGCACGGAGGAGCTGGCGCAGCTTGAGGACGCTCTGCCGGGCTGAGGTGGGTTACCGGTCGCATACCGACCTTGCCGGTGGGCGGCTGGGACCTGGTGCCTGTCGCTGCTTCGGCACGGTCGCCGATCTCCCGGGGGCGAGTCGGCTGTCCATGTCACTTGCCGATATGAGCACCTCCACGCCCCGCTGACGGTTCGTCGTTCACCGCGTCGATTAGCCGGGGAAGTCACACAGTCCTGTCCGTGGCGCCGGGCCGTTCCGGATCGGAGAAGGTGCCGGGGACGACTTTTACGTCGAGGTCGATCAGTCGGGTGAGCTGCGCCTTCCTCGAATGGGCCCATGTGGCGGGTCATGTACAGATCGGAGAACTCCCGGGCTGTCCGGAGGTCCTTGGGTACATGGCCTTGGTCGATGCCTAGCATGGCTCCGACGACTCGCCAGGCGTAGTAGTAGGCGTCGGCGCCTTCGTTGTGCCTTGAACCCTCTCTGCACCAACTCGAAGGCGCTGCGTGTCTGCGCGAGCGGTCAGGCCGGGGTGCGCAGCCCCGCCAGGAGCCGGTCGAGTGCCTGCTCCGCGGCCTGCGGGTCCCCGCCTCGCGCGATCCAGAGCGCGGCCTCGTTCATCGCTCCCGAGAGCAGCCGGGCCAGGGGTTCCACCGGCTGATCGGCGATGATTCGGGCCGCGGTGAGCGCCGTCAGGGCTTCCGCGAGGTGTCGGGCGGAGGACTCCTCGTCCATGGTTCGCCATTCATCCCAGCCCAGTACGGTCGGCGCGTCGACGAGCAGGATCTGTCGCACTGCCGGGTCGGTCCCCGCGGCCAGGAAGGCCCGGCAGCCGGCCCGGAGCTGCTCCCAGAGGTCCTCGTAGCGTTCGGCTGCGGTCGCGACCCGCTTGCCCAGTTCCTGCTGGACCTCGGAGACGACGGCCCGGAAGAGCCCCGCTTTGCTGTCGAAGTGGTGGTAAGCGGCCCCCTTGGTCACCCCGGCGGCCCGCGCCACCTCGGCCAGCACCACGTGGTGGTACCCGTCGGCAGCGAACCGCTGCTGCCCTTCGGCCAGCAGCGCCTGCCGCGTGGCCGCCCGCTGCTCCGCCCGGTTGACCGCCATCGCGCGCACCGCCCTTTCCAATTCGCGTACCGAAGGTATGCTAACGCCACGATCCACATACTCCGGGTATGCGAAAAATGAAAGTGAAGGACCTCTGACATGACGAACGAACACACGATCATGCCCACGACCAAGCTCGGCGGCTTCTACCCGGTGCTCGCCACCCGGGACGTGGCTGCCTCCCGCGACTTCTACACCCGCCACCTCGGGTTCGAGGTGACCTTCGAGGCGGACTGGTACGTCAGTCTGCGCCGCCCCGACGCCCCGCAGTACGAGCTGGCCCTCCTGGACCACGCCCACCCCACCGTCCCCGAGGGCCACCGCGTCGCGCTCCGTGGCGGCTTGCTGCTGAACTTCGAGGTGGACGACGTGGACTCCGAGCACCAGCGGCTCGTGGCGGAGGCCGGCCTGCCCGAGGTACTGCCACTGCGTACGGAGGAGTTCGGCCAGCGCCACTTCATCATCGCCGCCCTCGACGGTGTGCTGATCGACGTCATCACCGTCGTCCCGCCCAGCGAGGAGTACGCCGCCCAGTACACCGACGCCTGATTCCCAGGCCTAGCCTCAGCGACCAGAGCAACTCGCGCACCCAGGGCCCTCCCCTGCGCGGCGGTAGGGCGCGAAGACTCCACCGTGTCGACCTGATCCACCAGATAGTGCAGTCACCAGACCAGCCGCGGGCGCCCGGCAGGTAGCGCTGCCGGAGCCCTTAGATCACGAAGCCCTCCACACCGGGAACTTCCGTCCAGGGGGTCAACCATTCCTGGGCGACGGCCGCGTCGGTCGTCTTCGGGCACAGCGTCCACGCTGGACATCACCGACACGTCGGCGCACCGGCGCCAGCAATCGCTGGAACTGTCACTGACTCAACCCGGCGAAGGCTCGATCCACTGTGGATCATCCGCTGGGCTGACCTCACCCATGCCCAGCCAACTTCTCAGCGGAATGCGGGGCTGCGGCGGCCATCACCTGGAACGGCTCGTCACCGTGCCAAAACGCGGTGGCGCGTCCTCAGCGGCCCAGTGCCTGGCTCAGCTGCTGCTTGGTCATCGACGACCGGCCCTTGATGTTCTTCTTCCTCGCCTCCCCATACAGCTGATCCCTGGTCGGACCTGCAGAGCCGCTGTGTGAACGCTGGCCGCCCCGCTGGGAAGCGGATTTGGGATCACGAGTGGACGTCTTGCTCGCCGACTCGGCCTCTCCCGAGCGGGCCCGTTCCTTGTTGACCGTACGGGCGGCAATCTCCTTCGCCCGCTTCTCGGAGGTGCCGCGCTTCTCGGCACCTTCCTTGATGTGTTCGTACTGGCGCTCACGCTTGGGGCTGGATCCTGCGGGCATGGCACTCTCCTCCTCTTGAACGAGCCGACAGGCCTCCACAACTGCGGCACATACACGGCTACCCCTACCTCACTCGCAAAACCGGCCCCCAATGGACATGACCCCGACCACTTCATGCTGGAGCACTTCGCCGACGGCGACTTGTTCTCCTGCGACCTGGAGCCCGGCTGGGCGCCGATGCCGGAGAGCGGCCTGGCCCAGTGGGGCCCGCCGGTCACCCGGGACTTCCTGGGCGCCAACCCGTCCCCCGCCAAGCTGCGCGAGGTCATGACGGCCCTGCGTGCTGACAACGAACTCGACCCCGCACAACAGCGCCTCAGCTGGCCACTACCGCCCTACGCAGTTGCGCGAGGCCGCTCGTGGCCGTTGAAACGTCCGCGCTCAACACCCAGGGCTTATGCCCCGCCGCAGAGCACTGGACCCACAACCGCAGCTTCTTGCCGTCGTACTCGTCCCTCCACGCCTGCCTGCTCGCGTACCAGGACGGCACCAGGGTCGACTCAAGGGCGAACCGCGTATGACCGCGGTGCACCAGGACGACGGGGGCAACCGCCCGCCCGCGTTGGTCCGCGCCGTCGATGCCGGGCCGGAACCGGTACGGACCCCAGATCACGTCAGCCACCTGCTGCGCCGTCGGCCCGCCACCGAGCTGTGAGGCGCCGCGCTCCTCGACGTCCCGGATCTTCAGCACCGTCTCTATCTCCATCAATGGCGCCGGCCACAGAAACTTGACCAGCAACTCCGGGAATCCCCGCGAGTCGTCGAAACGCACCTCAACCTGTGGTGGGTCATCTCGGTGTGCCAGCGGTCCCGCTCGATCTGCGCCATCGCACCAGATGTCCGGTTGGCCTCCCTCGCCGTCTTGTAGGCCGCCAACGCGGCCACACCGCTGAACAACGCCGCTGCGGCAGCGATGCCCGTGTCTATCGTGCCCATGCTGTCGCCCCCGTCATCGAGCCGCACCGAGACAACTGGGCCGGCAGACTTCACTGCTCAGCCGGGGATGATGAGGGTCCATGGACGTGGTGTCAGCCATGCGACCATCCTGCCGCCTGGCCCTCCCCGGCAGCGCACTTACCCGGCGCAGCGGGCTGTGCCGAAACGACCCCGTGCAGGCGGGTTCGGCAGGTCTGAAGCTGTGCTCGTCGGCCCGGTCCGCACACGCTGACGCGCGTGTGCTGGAGTGGCTACGTCGGCGGGGCAAGGGGGATGCGTGAGCCACGGTGTCTGCGTCCGTGCGGGGAGGAGGAGTTGCTGGGTACCAGCCTGTTCCACTACGTCGGCATCGCCCAGTTACTGAGGGCGTCGGCGATCAGCTGCGCTGGACCGTGTCCCGCAGGCGCTGTGGGAGTTGATCACGGCATGAAGAAGTCGCCCTCACACATCATCGCCATCACGGCACTCACCGCCGGTGCAGCCCTTGCCTCCGTGGCCCCCGCGCAGGCGGGGGTCGTCGACGGTGCACTCAACAACGTCGCAGCCCTGGATTCCGTCAATGTCCTGGGCTCGCTCGTCAACAGCACCCTCTCGGACGCGTCGAACAACAACGCGAACACGAAAGCGGACGGCAAGGCGAACAATAGCATCAACCACTAGGACTGAAGGTCGCGCCGGGGGCTCACGTGCCTACGGCTGCTCCGCGGCCGCTTCCTCTCGCGCTTGGCGTGCGACCGCTCTGTGCCACCTGGTGTGGCCGTGGTGTCGGTGATGGCTGCAAGCCGGTGAACCTGTTACCGAGCGCCGCAGGGCGGGGGTGCCGCAACGCCGGTGGTGCCGTGCGGGCGAGGGCGGTAGGGGTCCTACGGCGCCGACGCCGGACGGTCGACACGACTCTCGGATACGCCGCGATCTACCCGAGGGCGCCATCAGCCACCACCGCGCCTTCATCGCCCGACGCCGGTCGCTGCGGCCCGGAGAGGAGTACCGCGAGCCCACCGCCTGGGAGTGCCAGGACTTCCTGGCCCACTTCGCTGCGGAAGGTCGCCCTCGGCACCCGCGCACGTGACTTCGGCACCCCATGCATCCACGGACACGCCCCGTTGACTGAACGAACAGTGGGGATTGGGCAGTTCAGGGGGCAGATGCTCCCTGCAGTCGCTACGGTCACCGGTCGTGATGGACGATGTCCCCGAGCGGGATCTGGCGACGTTGGTGGTTCCTCGATGGGGCCACCTGGTGGAGACCGGCGATCGGTACGAGCCGTATCGGCTCGTCGACCCCGACGGCCTGACCGTGGACGCGGTCGCTGTCTACTTCCAGGAGTTGTTGGCGGCCGGGAAAGCCCCGTCGACGGTCCGCTCCTACGGAATGGATCTACTCCGGTGGTGGCGATTCCTGCAGGCAGTGGGTATTTCTTGGGACCGAGCGACCCGGGCAGAGGCCAGGGACTTCAGCCGTTGGATTCAGCTGACGGTCAAACCGAGGCGGGCGAAGACTTCGGCACAGCGGTCGGTCCAGGCGGCCAACGCCCCGAACCCTGTGACGGGGAAGCCGTCAGCCGGGCCCGGCTACGCGCCGACGACCGTCGCGCACAGCGAGACGGTGTTGCGACGCTTCTACGACATCCACCGAGACGCGGGGTCCGGGCCGCTGCTCAACCCGTTCCCGTTGGATCTGTCGCGTCGCTCCGGCCGGCGCCACGCGCACCACAATCCGATGGACGGCTGGAATCCGGAGCGGGTGGGGCGCTACCGGCCCAGCACTCCGCGGCGAATCCCGCGGTCGATCCCCGACGAGTGGTTCAACAAGCTGTTCGCCGCGCTGCCCTCCCATCGCGACCGGGCCCTGGTCGCGTTATGGATCTCCACCGGAGTCCGCGCCTCAGAGCTGATCGGTGTCCGCCAGCGCGACATCGATCCTGGCCAGCAGTTGATCAGTGTGGTGCGCAAGGGCACGCGGGCGGTGCAGCAAGTGCCAGCGTCGGCAGACGCGTTCGTATGGTTGCGCCTCTATCAGCAGGAGGTACACGGCCAAGTGCCACGCGGCCGTACGCAGCCGGTGTGGTGGACACGGCGACGTCCGCTTCGGCCGCTGACCTATCACGGCGCCCACCGGATGTTCGAGCGGGTCAATGCCTCGCTCGGCGCCGACTGGACCCTTCACGACCTGCGACACAGTGCGGCCGCCCGCATGGTCCGCGACCCGAAGCTGACGTTGGCCGACGTGCAATGGGTGCTCGGACATGCGCATTTATCTGCCACGGAGCTATACCTGACGCCGCGCAAGGAGGAAGTCGTGGCAGGGGTACTGGCCCATCACGCGCGTCAGGCCCGTGAGTACATCCAGCCGGTGCCGCCGCCTCCGGCGCCTGGCTACAACCCGGCGTCACTGGACGTCTTGTTCGGGCGGTCCTCGTGAGCGTCGTCGCCAAGCACCTGACTCGCAAGCCATTGGAGATCTCGAACACGACGGCAGAGCAAGCCCAGGCGAGGAACAGCCAGTTGAGGACCCGCTTTCCGGCCCGGCCGGCCGAGCCGTGGTGGCCGCACACGGCGCGGCCGCTGGAGGAGACGCTGCGGCGGCTGACGGCGCCGCCGTTCCTCCCGGCGGTCAACGGCACCCGAGCCGGTCGTCGACGCGGGGTGACCAAGCTGCTGAACTGGCTGTCCAGTCTGCCCGGAGAGACCTGGCAGCAGCGATGGGCAGCCAGCGGCGCGGAGGATCTCCCTGGAGCCGCCTGGGTGGATCTTCCGTCGCGGTGGCTACGCGAGTGCGGGACCTCGCCGTCGTATGACCGCGACGATCTGTCGTCGGGGCTACTCATGCTGATCTGCGGAGACGTGATCCGTCCCGGTCTGCCGTGGATGCTCACCCGCACGCATCGGTATCTCGCCTCTGTCATGGCCGAGGTCCGCGACCCCAACGGGTTCGCACGCCTGCGCAAGTTGGCTGAGACCGGGCCGGCGAGCTCGCGCAAGGATGCCCAGATCGCCGCGACGCGCATCGCGACCCTGCTGGCCTGCAAGGGAGGGCTGGTCCGCGACATCACTGTCGGCGACTGTGTGGAACTCGTCGATGCCCAGCGCCGGGTGCATGCCCGCGGCGGGCAGAAGAAGGTCGACTTCTATCTGCGGTTGCGGGCTCTGAGGATCTTCCCCGAGGACGCTCCGGCCACGATCAGGGCATTCGGCCTTGCCCTGGGGCAGTTGAGCGTCGAGGAGCTGGTGGACCGCTACCGGATCCAGTGCCAGCCGGTCCGCGACCTGATCGTCGAGTACCTGCGGGAGCGACAGCCTTCGCTGGACTTCGCCAGCCTGGACGCGATCTCGCGCACTCTCGCGGGCCTGTTCTGGGCCCGGATCGAAGCCCTGGCGCCGGGGATCGACTCGCTGCGGCTGCCGCCAGCGGTGGCCCGTGCCTGGAAGGAGGACTTGAAGGTCAAGAAGCGCACGGTCACCGGTCCCGACGGGCAGAGTGTCGAGGTCTCCAGCCCGCGGCTCAATGCCAAGGACGAGCTCATGCGAGTCCGGGCGTTCTACCTCGACATCGCGCAGTGGGCGGCCGAGGAACCGGCCCGCTGGGGGCCATGGGCCGTGCCATGTCCGATCCGCGATGACGAGATCCACAAGGCCAAGGAACGCAAGCGGCGCAAGGCCCGGATGGACCAGCGCACACGTGAGCGACTGCCCGTGCTGCCCGTGCTGGTCAGCACAGCCGATCGTCGGCGGCGCGCGGCTGGCGACTTGCTCCAGGCGGCGAGGAACACCGAGCCCGGGGCCTTGATCCCCGGCACTGACGGGGCGCTGCGGAGGGCCGTCGCCCCCAAGGCCGCGGGGCACCTTACCTGGGCGGAAGAGACATCCGGCGGGCGGCGGCGGAACCTGTCCTATGAAGACGAGGAGGCGTTCTGGGCGTTCGCCGCGATCGAGGTCCTCCGCCTGACCGGCATCCGCAACGAGGAACTCCTGGAACTGACACACCACAGCGTCACCCAGTACCGGCTTCCGTCCACCGACGAAGTCGTACCGCTGCTGCAAATCGCCCCGTCCAAGACCGACACCGAACGACTCCTGCTGGTAAGCCCTGAGCTCGCCGACACACTCAGCGCCATCATCAGCCGCCTGCGCGGCCCCAACGGGGCGATACCGCTGGTGGCCTCCTACGACGTCCGCGAGAAGGTCTGGAACCCGCCGATGCCGCTGCTGTTCCAGCGCGACATCGGCTCCGAGCACCGGGCATTCACGCCGACCGCGATCCGAAAACTACTCATCAATGCCCTGGCCGCCACCGGCCTCACCAACGCCGACGGCGAGGCTCTGATCTTCTCGCCTCACGATTTCCGCAGAATTTTTGTCACCGACGCCATCATGAATGGCCTACCACCGCATATCGCCCAAGTGATCTGTGGGCATAGGAGCATTGACACGACGATGGGATACAAGGCGGTCTACCCCGCCGAGACAATCGAGGCCCACCGCGCCTTCATTACACGCCGACGGGCCTCTCGCCCCAGCGAAGAGTACCGAACCCCGACAGAAGAAGAGTGGGACGCTTTCCTCGCCCACTTCGAGAAGCGAAAAGTATCCATCGGCACCTGCGCACGCGCCTTCGGAACACCGTGTGTCCATGAGCACGCTTGTGTCAGATGCTCACTCCTGAGACCAGACCCGGCCCAACGGCCACGGCTCGTCGACATCCGCGACAATCTAATCGCCCGCATCGCCGAGGCCCAACGGGAAGGCTGGCTCGGCGAAGTCGAAGGACTCCAGGTCAGCCTCGCCGGAGCCGAAGGAAAGCTCGCGGAGGTCGATAAGCACTCTCACAGAAGGACTGACCTCGGCATGCCGTCGTTCCGTTCCATCGCCGGACGGTCGTCCGTGACGGGCAGACAAAGCCAGAATGACGAGAGGTAGGGACAGAATATGCGTGCCGATAATCTCCGAGTTGAGCGAGCCGCTGGTGCCGCAACCGAGTTGTCGTTGTCTCGTTGCGCGGAACTCTATGCCGCCACACAGGTCGTCGACCACGGTACGGATCTCCTCCGATCTCGGCATGCCTGGTGTTCTGCCGGAGGCACTCGACCACGTGATCATGAAGCTCCGGGAGCGTGCTCTCGCGTCACGGCAACGAGCGTGTGAGCCACACCACTTCACCGCTGTCGTCCGTGGAAACGTGATCCCGCTCGAACCCGAGCTTCTCAAGGACACGGAACGACGGTGTGTTCCACGCGCCGACGGTCGCCCAGAGCCGTTTCCGCCCGGTCGCGATAGCGGCATCGAGCAATGCGCTGGCCGCCTCGGTGGCGTAGCCACGCCCATGCGCGCGCTGGAACAACTCAAACGCGATTTCCGGCTCCTCCACGGTGGAGCGGCCGATGATCAGCCCGCAGTAGCCGATGAAGTCGCCTTCGTCACGGCGCTGGATGGGCAACAGGGCGATCCCCGTCGTCGCCGTCGCGGTGAGCAGCTCCGCGATGGACGTCCGGATGTGCTCAACCGTGGGAGTCCCCTTGCCGCGTTCGGAGAGGAGGGCGCAGAACTCAGCGGCGTCCGACTCGGCCCACGGCCGCAGTATCAGCCGCTCGGTCTCAAGGTGGAACGACATCGTCTCGTACGTAGTCATGCCCCCACTTTGCACCACGGATCATCACGAACTACAGCTGGAAGTATTAGTTCAGAGAAGCGTGCATCAGCTGCCCCGTCCTGCGACCCGACCCCGAGCAAATGCCCAGACTGGAGGAGATCCGCGCCAACCTGATCAACCGCCTCAAGGAGGCCAAGGAACAGGGCTGGCTCGGCGAGGTCGCGGCGATCGAGGCCAGCCTCGCCGCCGCCGCGCGGACCCTCTGATTTCCACTGACGGCCACTGGGGAGCAGCTGAGCGGCCGGAGCACCGTTGCTGACCGCCTGCCCCTCGGATCCGAACCGGGGTTTCGGGGCCACAGACGCGCCGGCCGGTACCGGAGACCTCCGCACCCGCCCCAGCGCGACCTGGGCGGTTGGCCCGGCTGCTCAGGCTGTGCCGGTCTTCCTGGCCGTCCCGGCACTCGCACCACAAGGCCGGGACGGCGCGCAGGCATATCGGGTTGCAGAAGCGACCGGTAGACCACGTGGCGGTCGTTGTTGTCGGCGGCGAGGGCGGGCCCGGAGAGGGTCCGTCGCATCACTCCTGATGTGGGCGTGACATCTGACGGCAGGTTCTAGGAGCGGGTGGCGGTCGCGCAGTCGTGGCCCGTGGCCGTCGTGCCGTTGCTCGTGTCGATCGGCTTGCTGCGGTCGTACGGATCGACCTGGTGGGCCTCGTCGGCGGGCTGCTCGTCGGCCGTGCCGAAGGGCGGCACGAAGTAGCCAGTCGGGGCGGAGCAGCCGCCGTTGGTCATGTCGAGCGCGTACGAGACGAGGGATATCGTGCCCGGTTCGGTGATGACCTTGGCCGGGTCGTCCCAGCTCATCACAACCTCGCGCCGCACGATTGTACGGACGACCTCGGCGTCCCGCCCACCGTCGCCCGCTGGGGTGACCGGGTACACAAAGGTGACGTCCGCCGTCACCTCGACCGCCCCCCGCTTCCCTTCCCGGTACGTGAGCCGACCGCGCGCCTTGACCACGTCACCGACCAGCCGGGTCTGCTCCGGCCGGAAGCGGCTGAACAACAGCAGCGGGTCGGTCTCGGGAGCGGGCGCCGTCGACGACAGCGCGGTACGGAGATACTGCTGGACGTCCTTCTGGTGCGGGTTCAGCAGCGCGATCGCCTTCGTGGGCGACTCGCCGCGCAGCACGCGGGAGTCAAGCCCCGCGGCCACCAGGAAGTGCCGGCTCTGCCGCAGTGCCCGCTCGACCTGGGCGGCGCCCATCCAGCCGGTCGCCTTGGCCGGTGGCACCGTGATCCCTGGCGCTCCGTCGGCCCAGCGGGCGGCAGGCGAACCCCGGAAGGGTTCGGCGAGGGTAGGGCGCAGATCCGGCTCGGCACCGGGCGCCTCCCGCGGGCCTTGCGACTCGGCGGCCAACGGCGCCCCGGCCTGCCCGCCGTCGTTGCCACCAAACCAGCCGAGGACCTGCTGCGGGAAAAGCCCGACGACCAGGAGGGCCACGGCCGCCACCAGCCCGGTCACGTACCGGCCTGTCCTGCGCCGGGGCCGGACCGGTGAGTACGTACGCCAGCCCTCCGGCTGCCCGGAGCGCTCCCGCAGCCGCCGCTCCACCTCACGGGTGCGCGCCGACGGCTCCACGGGGGCCCCGGCCGCACCCGTCACCGATTCACTAAGGAACCGCTCCCACTCCTCTTCGGGCACGGACGACCCGTCCTGCCCCCCAGCCCCGCTCACACCGCACTCCCGTTCTCGCTCGATTGCTCGAGGCCCGATGGCTCGATCGCTCGACCGTCTGATCAGTTGACTGTGCACCGGTCGATCGAGAGCCGCCCGCATGATCGCATAAGCAAGTCGAGCACTTCAAAGAGCGACTTGAGCTCTCGGCCCTGGCCGCCCAGCGGTTGGGGCCATGTCCGATGCGGGTGCCAGTCACTGGGCAGATCAACGGCAAAGCCTGGCGCGAGCACCTGGATTGCAACGAGGCCGCCGAGCTGATGCGGCATCTGGGCACCGCCGCCATGATCATCTGTCTCTATTTGACCGGTATGCGACCACAGGAAGTCCAGGGCCTGCGGTCCGGGTGCTGCCCAGACCCCGAACCCGCCTGGATGAGGACGGTGCGGGAGGCCGCCGCGCTGCTGCGGCGCCAGTTCGATTGATCCCCAACACCGACTAAGCACTCGCTGAGACTGAACAGAAGAACTTGCCAGGGAAGCTCGTCGAGGCGCTCGCCCGCACTGGCTACGTCGGTGTCGGCAAGATCGCCATCCGCAGTCGCGAGCGTCCGGCGGTGCTGCGACCACGGAACGGGATCCTCGTTCTCCAGACCTTGCTCTGGCGGGACGAGCTGCGGGAGCCCGGCGACCTCGCACCGTCGGCCCCCGTCACGGACCGAGAGCTGCAACTGGCCGAGGTGCTGATCAGAGAGCTGACCGGCATCGATGTGTTCTCCAGACTGCGTATGTCTCATGAGACATGGAACTTCTGAGCGACCGCCTCGGTGGGCGGAAGTCGAGGCCCTTCTGCGTCAGGCGTTGCACCGCCCACCGCGACAAGGCCCTGCCCTCGATTCGCTGACTCCAAGAGGTCATGGTCCTGGCGGTAGGCCCTGAAGCTTTGAACCGCCATGTCACTGCGGGCAGCTGGTGCCCCGAACCGAATTGCGATGCCGGATCGGCTCCGTGCCGCCTTGACCACCCGGAGCCCGTCCGCAGTGCCAACCGCCTCCGCCGTCCGCGGTCGAGCCGAGGCGGATCAGCGGGCAGGGTCGAGAAGGATCTTGCGGACACCGTCGGCGCGGCTGTTGAACAGTTCGTAGGCCGCGGGACCCTCGGAGAGCGGGAAGCGGTGGGAGACCACGACGTCTGGCGTGAGCCGTCCGGCCTGGGTGAGGGCGATCAGGGCGGGGAGTTCGTAGTGGATCGAGCACAGTCCGATGGCGAACTCCAGCTCCTTGATCTGGGCCAGTCCCATGTGGAAGGGGAACGCCTTGTTCTGGCTGACCCCGATGACGCTGACCCGGCCGGCCTGCCGGACGGCTTTGAGGGCGAGTTGGATGGTGGCGTCCGAGCCCACGGCCTCTACGACGGCGTCCGGTCCGCGTCCTGCGGTCATTTCCCGTACGGCCTTCCGGGTGTCCTCGCCCTCGACCGGCTCGACGCCCAGGGTGGCGGCGAAGGTGCGGCGCTCGGCGACCAGGTCGGCGCCCAGCACGCGGGCGGCGCCCATGGCGAAGGCGGATTGCGCGGCCATGAGGCCGACCGGCCCGAGGCCGATGACCAGGACCGTTTCACCGGGCTGGATGCGGGCCCGGCGGCAGCCGTACCAGGCCGTAGGGGCGTTGTCCGTCAGGACGACGGCGGCCTCGTCGGAGATGCCCTCGGGCAAGTGCACCAGGTTGACCTCGGCATGGGGCACCGCCAGAACCTGGGCCTGACTGCCCGGAAGCTGCGGGCTCACTCCGTAGCACAGGTCCGTCGGGGCCTGGGCGCGCTCGCACCTGGCGGTGAGCCCTCTCGCACAGGTTCTGCACAGGGTGCAGCCGGCCGAGGCGGGAACCAGGACCCGGTCGCCGGGCTTGAAGCCGGTGACCTCGCTGCCGGTGTCCACGACCACGCCGACGCACTCGTGTCCCGGGGTGTAGCCCACCTCCGCGCTGAACCCGTTGCCCCCGTAGATGTGCAGGTCGCTGCCGCAGATACCGGCCTTGGTGACCCGGACGACCGCGTCGGTGGGGCTGGTGACGGCCGGGTCGGGGACGTCCCCGTAGCGGACGTCGTGACGGCCCTGATAGGTCAGCGCCTTCACCGGGCCCCTCCGTCCACTCGCAGGGCGGCGCCGGTACGGAACCAGGTCGCCGGGGTGGCGGAGTGCAGGGCGTCGGGGTGGGTCTCGAAGTCCCGGGGCATGGATGGTCTCCCACGTCTACCAAGAGGTTTGGATCAATGATTAATGCAAGCGTATTACTTTAGCATAATGATGTATCATGTCCTTTGTGACAGCACAAGAGACGCCGGAGCCCAGCACACCGCCCCGGAGCCGGGAGCCCCGTGACACCCGCGGCAAACTCATCCGGGCCGCCGAGCAGCTGTACGCGGCGAAGGGCGTCGACGGTGTCTCACTCAGTGAGATCAAACGGGCCGCGGGTCAGCGCAACGCGATGGCCCTGCAGTACCACTTCGGCGACCGGGCGGGTCTGCTGCGAGCCGTACTCGACAAGCACCTCCCTGCGGTGGACGCTCGCCGGGAGGTGCTGCTGCAGCAGTACGAGGACAGCGGGGCCGCCGGTCTTCGCCCCCTCGCCGCCGCCCTGGTACTGCCGGCTGCCGCGAAACTCGCGGACCCCGACGGTGGACGCGAGTTCCTGCAGATCGTGGCCGAACTGCTCAACCGGCCCGAACCCCTGGTCGAGCTCATCGTGCCGAACGAGAAGTCGAGCATCTACGCGTGGCGGCGCCTGCTGGATCCTCTACTGGCTCCTGAGTCGACCGCGGTACTCCACACCCGCTTCACTGCCATGCGCTTCTGCCACGCCGAACTCGCCACCCGTGCCGCCGCCCGCCCTCGCAGGGACGACCGGTTGTTCACCAGCCGGCTGGTCGACCTGGTCACCGCACTGCTGGCCGCACCGGTGTCCGAGCAGACCGCACGACTGCTGCACGAACGAGACTTGAAGGAACGCACCGGCCAGCAGGCTCCGGCTCGCTGACCGGTCCGCCCGTCACACGGCTTGCCAGGGCACATTGATGGACAGCGGCTTTGCTCCTGTGCCCACGTCAGTTCTGCGCTGCCGTATGCGGCAGCGGCCGTCTCATCGGCTCATGACCGGACCGGTAGCGGTCGGTCACCTGGCAGGTTGCTGCGTCCGGCTCGCCTCGAGTGTGCGACTTGGCGAAGCGGAACTCCGTGCTGTGCGTTGGGGGCCTGGCCGTCGATGGCGGGAACCCTGCCTCGTGGGGCGGCGAGATGAGCTTCCGGGGCGTCCGCATGCTGTTCCCCCGGGGCTGGTGTGGCAACGGCACTTTCCGACCGGTCGGATGGGTCAGGGCCGGTTGTACCGCGCGCACTTGAGTGGGTTCGCGTTCGCATCGTCAACACAGACGATGACATACGCGGCCCCACCGGGCACGTCCGCAGGGATTCCGATATTGATCGGATACGTCACGTCGCACTTAGTGCTGGTGCTCCTGGCGCCGAGCTCGTTGCCAGAGGCACCGTACGCGCCGAACCACGCCCTGCGGCAGCCGACGGCCCGGAGTGTTCCATTGAAACCGACCGACCGGTTGTACCAAGTCAGGGTGCCGCGGACGTAGCTGGCCCCGTATGTAACGTCGACAGCGGTGGTCGGGTAGGCGGCGGTCTGCGCGCCGGCGGCGGGAGCGCCCAGCAACGTGCCCGCGGTCAGCACGACGGAACCGAGGGCGGCGGCGAGATGAGTCTTCATGCGATCTCCAGGATGGGATGAGCCGGTTGCGGCTTCACATCCTGGGCCGGTCGGCCACCTGCGGCCTACCCCTTAAGCCACGGCTTAAAGGGGGGCCGGGACAGCAGGCGCGGCGCCTCACGCACCTCGGCACGAGTGTCCGGTGGCACCTGAACAGGGCGGCACTGCGCTCACCGGTCTGACGCCGCGGTGCCCTCGGGCCTCACGGTTCCGTCAGGGCACCGGTCCGCAGCAGGGCCAGCCCGAGGGGCGTGATGAGGTGCAGCACGGACCCGCCTCGGCGGCTGGTGGTGATGAGGTCCGTGTTCCGCAGCACGGTCGCGTGCTGACTGGCGGCTGCGGCAGTGACGTTGAGGCGGCGGGCCAGTTCGCTCGTCGTGCACCCTTCTGCTGTCACATGCAGGGCGGCAGCTCGCGTGCGGCCGAGCAGAGACTCCAGGTTCCGCACGGCGGAGCCGTCCGCTTCTGCCCGTCCGGTACCGGTCAGCGGCCGACGGAGAGCCGGCACGGTCAGTCGGGGTGGCTGGGCGGTATCGAGCGGGTCCCACAGAAAGCTCACCGGGCGCTTCGAGAAGACCGTGGGCGTGATGATCAGTCCCCTTCCCTGGAGACGCACCTCAACTCGGCGCGGGTAGGGAGCTTCGAGCACCGGCGGACGCCAGCGGACCAGTGGTGCGCAGATCGAACGCAGCAGCAGATCGATGCCTCCCTCCAACACCAGGTTCGCGCAACGGGTGGACAGCGCGACCAGTTCGGACCGCCCTCGATGCCAGTAGGGCTCCACGGTCAGCCGATGGCAGGCGCGCACGGCCTCGGCGAGCTCCCGCCGCGCGTCACGGTCACCCTCCGACACCCGTCTGGCCCATGGCAGGTGTCCGGGGTGGAAGTCGAGACCCTCGAACTCGCGTCGCAGCCGGGACACCGGGGCGTGCAGCAGGTTGTCCACGGCGTGGTCCACAGAGGGCACATCGCCCATCAGGGCCAGCAGATCAAGCCCGGGACCGCGCACCGGAACCAGGGACGTCAAGGGGCGGGTATCGGCTCCCATCCGGCCCGCGACCGCTGACCGCCACGTGCGGAAGTGAGGAAGTTCCCGGTTCTCTCTCAGCAGCTCCAGGCTGTAGTAGACCTCCGCCGCGACGCCGATCGTTGCGGCCACCCGTGTCCGGGCAAGGTCTTCCGTTGTGAAGTGAATGCGTAACACCGACCGACCCCCTGCCACCGAAGTAGAGCGCATGAGCGCACCCCCAGCATGCCCCAACCCGCCGCGCCCGACCCGGCATTCAGGCGTAGGCCGCGCCCGCATGCTGACTGCGCATGCGCATCCGTAAACCGGTTCGTGCGACGGATCGGGTCTGCCCCGGCATGACTCGGATCATCGCTGACATCTCGATCTTCCTCGGCGGCTTCGTCGCCGGGCCTGACCGCCGCTCGGACAACGGTCTGTGGGCGGGCACACCGGTACCCCGTGGTTCGAGGTGGACGACGGGAACCGGTTCTCCGGCCGGCACCTGAAGTGAGACGGGCCGCCAGGCCGGCAGCAGACGGTAGGCGGTGTCGGCCAGGAGCCGATCATCGAGGACAGGTCCCGGCCCTCCTTGGTGACGGTGGCCGGCAGATGCACAACCGCCCCGATCGCGGCGGTACCGGCCATCGGGGTACCGGCCGGTCGGGGCGGCGCGAGGGTGTGGACGCCTAACTTGATCTTTAACCTGTGCGGCGTGGTCGTGGGGTGGTTGATTTCGTCGTTCGCTGCTTCGCTGCCGGTGTTTTGCGGGGTGTGTGCACCTCGTGGCGGAGAGTGGGCCGGGTGTTCTTTGGGCCCGGTGGCCGTCCGGGGCCCGGACGAGATGGTTTCGGTGCTTGGGCCGGGCAGACCGCTTGTGGGCGGATGTGCCGGAAGTCGCGGCGGACTCGGGCGGGGGTGAGCCTGTCCGGGGAACTGGGTTTCTCCCAGGGACGACGCCGGTCGAAGCGCCGCAGGTATGCCAGCCAGAGACGGTCGGCGTCCGCCGGGGTGGCATCGGTGTCCGACCACCACAGCCGGACTCTTCGGTGTTGCTCCGCTGGGCAGGTGGTCGATGTCCAGGCGGATCAGCTTGGGGTGCAGGCGGTCCCAGGAGCGTGCCCTGGCGGTTCCGTAGAGGCGGGTGTCGGCGACGGTTTCGGTGTCCGGGGTGCCCCAGCTGTCGGGCTGGCCGAAGACGAACTCGCCGCCGTGCCGGGGCGGTCGGCCCTGGGTGTGGTGGGACAGCTCTGCGTAGGACGCGGTCGGATCGCATCCTGGCCAGTACCTGGACCGGCAGGTCTTTGAGGAGGAAGCCGAGGCGGGGTGCGTCGTATCCGGCGTCGGCCACGATGAGGATGTCGGGTTCGCCCACCTCCCCCTGTTCCACTGCGATCAGTCGCTGCTGCAGCTCGCGCAGCTGCCGGGCGGTGATGGTGGCGGTGTCGTCGCCGGGTGTCAGACGCAGTGCGTCCAGTGGTGCGGTCCATGAGCTGCGCCCGGGCTCGAGCGCGCAGATGATCGAGTAGAGCCAGCCGGGACCGGGATGTGGTGGTCCTTGCCCCGGCCGTATGTGTGACACAGGATCCGTTCCGGTGAGGTGTGAGCGTCGGGCCGCAGCCAGCAGGTGACGTCGATGGCCAGGACCAGCTGGCCGTCGGCAGCCCGCGGCAGTGGTACTTCGGCCAGTGCCCGCCGCAGCCGGCCGGCATCGATGCCTCCACGGCCACCGCGGCATAGAGCCCTCCATGGCCGCGGCGGTGTTCACCCACGAGCGAGAGCTCGGCCAGTGACCGCACCGGCCCGTCGCCGCACAGAACAGCATCAGCCAGCTCGAACAACGCGTCCGAACGAGCGGTCAGGCAAGCGTAGAACTCGCCCCGGACGCATGACAGTTGCGCCAACGGCTCTCGCCGGGCGTCGTGATGCAGCAGACTCATCCTCACGGCCTTCGTGCTGAATGTGTGTTCCTTGGCCGGAGCACGTGTTCAGCCGAAGGCCGCCTCCGTGTACGGCAGTTACCGAACCGGGCGATCAAGTTCGACGGACCATTCGACGTCGGACGTTAAAGATCAAGTTAGGCACCGTAATGGCCAACTGTCGCGCGCAGTGTCCTGCTCTCATAGGCCCCGAAGGGCTCGACTACATGTCAACCCAAGCATCCAGATCACTGCTGAGAGCCTGTTCCCAGATGAGGATACCCTCGGTGGCCGGATCGATTCTGTCGGCCCATTCCTGCAGACTGCGGCGAGCGTCCTCGCGCTCGAAATTCGTAGCAAAGTCGCTGATGAGAAACTCATGACACAGGCGGAGCACGATGAGGAACTGTCGAAGGCCAGTCGCCAGAATGACATCGTCATAGCCGGTGCTGCCGTCCTGGACAACTGCTCCTGTTCCTCCATCGAGGAGTACGTGGCCCCCAGCCCAATCGCCCAAGTAATAGAAGGGACCTGATACTTCGGGCGGTTCCATGCCCCCTGACCATGGCGTGGAGACCAGCCCCGTCTCGGACACATCCACTGTCATCATGAAAGGCAGATGCCCGGAGAGGTAGGGCAGTCCGATATCGGCGAGGAAGCGCCGGCTGGAGGTATCCACTAGTGCGGTCGGCACATCCTTTTCATGAAGGCGACGACACGTTCCAGGGCCGAAGGTGGCCTCCAGCCACCGCCCGGTGGGCTCATCATCGTCCCAGGCTGCCGGGGGGCATTCCCATACCCCGGCCTGAGTTATCGAGCCAATGTACGGTACCGGCATGCGAGAGAGGTGATCCTGTTTATCGGCAGCTGCGTTGACTATCACGACGAACGGCCCGGACGCTCCCACGACGAGCCAGTGTCCATCTGGTAGGCGCTTCGATCTGAAGAAGCTGAAATCATCGCGACTTGCGTCAAAGATGTGACGGATGGGCAGGGACGCATCGGGAATCTGCCAAGTGTGGCTGTCCGCCGTTTGCGCGGAGATTTCTTCTGCCGAGAAGTCTGTGTGCAACGGATGTCCGGGCTCCTGGCCATCCACTTGCCGGAAACGACCGAACATGCCGAATGGGCGGCAATTGGACCAGATCGTGTGCCAGGGCAACTGAGCGCCGGCCGTCTCGACGATGGCGTCAGCGAGGCTCACTTCGCCCCGGTTCAGCGCGCAGTGCTGCAGCCAGGCCACCCACTGCTCGTGCGGTGCCGGGGCCAGTCCCAGCCGCTCCAGGTAGTGCGCGTCTGTGGCAAGGCTGCCTTGGGGGACACCCCCGGGCCAGCGGACTGCGAGGCTCTGCAAGAGCCCGGTCGCGTCCAGGTTCGCCAGAGCATGCCCGTCACTCAGTACGTCGTCGAGCATGCCCGCATGAACAGCATGGAGGCCCAGGACCTTTGTCGCGTAGGTCCCGACGGGCCCCGCGGTTCGCCAAGGGCCGGTAGCGCGCTCACTGCGTGAGCGGAGGAGGGCCGTGACCACTGTCCCGTGATCGACCGGGCTCAGATCGCGAATCCGGTGGCGTACGGCCTCCGCTCGAAAGCTGACTCTAACGTCCCCATCTGCGCCGAGAGACACATCGAGCAGTGCCGGTAGACGTTCCGGCAGCCCGGTCAACTCCTTCTGCGAGACACCGATCTCAAGGATCCCGCACAGCTCCTGCCACACAGCCAGCGGTACGTCGCGGAGTTCCGCGGCGGCAAGGGCCCGTAGGGCCGGGTGCGCCTCAAGGAGGGGAGCCAGGTCCGTATCTGCGGCCTGCAGGTCGAGTGACGGCTGGAGAACCAACTCATTTCGGGTCGGGAGGAAGACCCACGGTTTGTCAGCTTCGCGTTCGATGACGAACCGGATAGCTGACCGGTCGGATCGGCCGAAATGGGCGACTACGTCGTTGGTGATCCGGCTTGCTTCGCCCGACGTTACGAACTCGCCGGCCCAATGGACATTTGCCAGCAGAGCGACCCCGTCCCGTGTGAGGCGTCGGACGCCGTCAGTCAGCGTCTCCGCTTCGTCGGTGACGCCCCACGCCCGCAGCAGACGACGCGCGACGTCGTCCGCCCCCAAGCCCCGGCAGTCCACGTAGACGGAGTCCGGAATCCGGAATCCGTTCGGAAAGTGCCCGAAGTAACACGGTCTTGCCCGAGCCGACCGAACCACGGATGGCCAGAGTCGGCTGCCCTCGGTGCGGCGGCGCCGCCAGCCACGTCTCGGCCCGCTCCAGGGCCCGCTCAGGGGTCAACTCCACCTGGTCCTCAATCCGCAACCTATTGGCTCATATTAAGACCGGCAGGTGAGGGTAGCGGTGAGGCCAAGAAAACCCAGGTAGTTGCCGGGTTGGCGCTCGTACCGGGGTGAAAGTCTGCGGTAGCCGGACAGTTCCGCCACAGCCCGGGCCGCTTGGCGAACACGTTATGGGCCCGGGCCGCCTCCGGCCCCCGGGCCAAAGCCGCGCGCTCGCCCGTGGTCAGGTCACTGCGCACCGCGCGCGGAACGTCGGCAACAAAGGACCTGGATCCAGCACAGGCACCGCCTCCACCGGCGCCCCACCCGGAACTGCGGTAACCGGCTCCCCGGCTGCTGCCCCGCGCCCGGGCCAGCAGCTGGCGGTGGACCGCGGACGCGTTCCCGCGCCAGTACGCCAGCGCCCGCACCTCGGCCGTGACCTCGAAGCGGTCACCCGTCCTAACACCTGGACGAACCACCATGCGGGGTCCCGCCTCTGCCTGAGCAAGCCACCGCCACACCGTCCGCTCCGATACCCGCAAGCACTCCCCCGCCAACCGCACATGCCCCCGCGTAAGCCGCTCTTGGCGCCGTAGCCACAGCAGCTGCTGGACCGCCGGCCCGCGGAGCGCGGTCAGCGCCGGGCCCTGCAGCACCGGTGTGGGCGCGTCCAGCGATGTCGGGTGTCAGTCCCCCGGTGCGCATCAGATGGGGGTTACGCCACATCCAGTACCGCAGCGACCTCACAGACGGCTGCCTCACCGAGACCGGCCTGGTCATAAGACCCCCTCAGCAACCCAGCGACATCACGATCTCGAGGTCAGTGGTTCAGCCCGTCACCTCACGGCCCGCGCCACCGTCGAGGCGAAATGCACCGTCACGATCCGCTGCAACTTTCAACGAACGCGGCGGCGGGAGCGTGATGCACGGGCGGCGGTCGATGGGCCTGCTCGTCGGACGGCGGGCTGGTCGCGGCGGGCGTCCTTCCGCTCGGGTCCCGCTTCGGCGCGGGCAGGATGGTGAGGTACCGCCTTCCGTCATCACGGGTAATGGTCAGATTCTCGCTGTAGTCGCCGCCCTTGCTGTCTCTGGCGGTGATCTTCGCGGAGCCGACGTCCGGCCCGAAGTCATAGCTGATCCGGATGTCCTCGACCTTGAGGCCGCGGCCGCCCTTCTCCTTGACGATCTTCTGTGTGTCCCGCTCGGCGTGCCGGCGCCCGAACTCGATCCCGTCATCAAGGGCCTCGACCACGGCTTCAGCGAAATCTGAGTGGCAAGGCGGCGGGCGGGTACCGGTGAAAGCACGTCGTTGACGGGGACGGTACTCACGTCACGGTTGCACCACTTGGACCAGGGACGACCGTGCGGTTGTTAGCGCCGCACGCAGGTCATTGTCAGCAACGCCGAGGGCAAGGTGCTGGCGCCGTACCCGCAAACCCTTGCAAGCCGCATTGCCCACTACCCAAAGAAAGGCGAGCCAGCCAGGCAGGAACTTGGGCCAGGCGTCCCACTGCCTAGGTTGCCGCGCGCAGACGCTTGCCCCGCCGGCCCAGCACCACCTTCACCGGGACCAGCACCGCCCACCAAAGCTGCGCGCCCATCGGGGAGACGAAGGCGAGCGGCACGGCGACGGCGAAGATCAGCACCATCGATGCCAGGTCGAGCACGTCGTTGCGCGCCACGGGATCGGGGACCGCCGTACTGCTCAGCCACGGGCGCTTCCACAGCACGACCGTCAGCACGAGCTGTGCGGCCCCGATGGCCGCGGCGGCGCCGGAGTAGACCGCCACCGACTGCGGCTGGTCCCCGTACTCGGCCAGCAGGGTAGTGGGGAAGGGCATCAGGGCGATCAGCCCCAGGTTCAGCAGCCCGAGCTTGATGACTGTCCCGTCCACCTCCCGCACGTACCGGAAGACCTGATGGTGGCCCCGCCAGAACGCTGCGATGACCACGAAGCTGAGGGCGTACGCCCACAGGTTGGGTACCACCTCGCCCAGCGCCTCTTCGAAACCGGCCGGGTTCAGCCCGGCGGGCAGTGTGATGTCCAGCGCCAGCAACGTCATCGCGATGGCGAAGACGCCGTCCGACAGCGCGAGGACCCGGGCCGCGCTCCCCTCGTCGTCCCGCATTCGCTGGTGGCCGTTCACCACGCCACCATAGGGTTGAGCGTCCAGAAATCTCCCGATATCCACGTGCGTTACGCGAAGATCGACCGGGCCGGCCGTCCCGGAGCCTTGGCGGCGCGTCGTGTTGTAGCCCTTGGCTGGGCGGGGAAGCCGGTCAGTGGACCGCGCAGTGCCAGGCCGGGGTCGTCGAGGGGCGCGGGGTCGACGTGCTGTGGAACTGAGCGTCGAGGCCGAGGACCGCCGTGGTGGCGCCGGAGAGTTCGAGGACAGCCGCCGGGGCGCCCGGGTACACATCGCGGACTCCGTCCAGGCGCGCGGGCCGCCGAGGCCCGTCGTGCCGATGGTGCCGCTGTCCGAGCGGCCCGATATGAGGCAGCCGGGGTGCGCAGCCCGCCGGCCACGATCCGGCGCGCCACCCCGATGTTGAGCTCGGCTTCCTTGGCCACGAGCTCAGCGCCCGCCTCGGAGTCGCCGTCGTTCTGGTCGACCCGCATGGCCACCGTCCGCCGGGCGGAGGCGAGCGCCTGCGTGAGCCCGAGCACCACGGCGCTACGCGAGGAGTCGCCAACTTCTCCGCCCCAGAGCCGTCCCGTCGACTGACACGTGCGCTCGGGTCGGGCAGGCCACGGCCGATAGGCGTGCAGAGGTACGACGAGCCGTCACGGAAAGCGCAGTACGTGCCGGCTGATCAGCCCTTCTTGTGGATGACCACCTCCGGGTGCTCGGCGGACGGCCCGTCCAGCAGCTTCCGGTCCGCGCCCTTCAGGTGCCGGTCGAAGAACGCTCCCACGAACGCCCGAGTGATCTCCTGCGAGCGCTTGCCCGACAGGGGTTCCTCCGGGGGCAGCAGGCCCAGTTGGTCGGCGAGAACCGGGGTGTCGGTGAAGGTGAAGTGGCCCGCTCCGGTGACGTTGATCCAGCGCTTCCAGCCGTCCAGGAGTGGCCAGTCGCGGACCCAGGAGCGGTCGTCGTCACCGGTGCCGAGCATCATGAACGGGCGGCCGTCCAGGCCCTCCGCCGGTACTGGCGCCATGAACGAACCGTCCATGTTGGCCCCGGCGCGCACCCGGGCATCGCCCGCCATGGTCGTCGCGGCGGAGGCGCCGCCGATGGAGTGGCCGGCCATGCCGATCTTCGCGCGGTCGATCAGGCGGGAGTGCCGCCAGGCGGGGTGCTTGTCGGCCAGGAGCCGGTCGAGGAGGAAGGAGACGTCCTTGGCCCGGCCCGTGGGCACCACCCCGTACCCGCCCGGCGGGATCTTGTCGCAGGCGACGCAGTTCAGGAGACGCCCCCCGGGGAACGCCGTGCCGACCGACTCGTAGGCGTGGTCGACGGCGGCGACGACGTACCCCTGGCTGGCCAGTTCCTCGGCGAGCAGGGTGAGCGTGGAGCGGTGCACAGTGAACCCGGGCGACAGCACCACGAGCGGGAACTTCCCGCGTACGGGCGCGGCGGCGGTACGGGCGTGGGTGCGGGTGTCGCTGAGCGTCTTGGCGGACACCGCGTCGGTCAGTTCCCGGTCGTCGATGAAGGCCTGGGCCTCGCCCTTGGTCATGTACGGGGCCGTCCGGCCGCCCCCGGGCCGTGCCGGGTAGTAGACCGACACCATCAGCTCACGCGCCCCGGCCTGCGGGACCCAGGGGTCGGGGCGGCTCTTGTCGACGAGGTGCAGGGTGTCCCGCCCGACCGCGAAGGCGCCGGTGGGGGCCGGGAGTTCGAGCCGTACGCGGGCGGTCTCGGCGGCCGGGGCCACCGGCGTGGCGGGGGCGGCGGAGGCGACGCCCGTGCCGAGCAGGGCGAGGGACAGTCCGAGTAAAGCGGCGGCAGCGCCGCGAGGCAGATGATTCATACCGGTGAGGCTAGGCAGCGGGACCCGCCCCGGGCGTCACCCCACAGCCTGAACGGGATCGGCCGCTGGACCTACGACGGTCTCCACCCGCCGACCGACCTGTCCCCTAGGGTATTGACCTCGATCACGGTTGAGGTCCTACGGTCGGCCCCATGACGACTGCAACGACCACACCCGCCGACGCCAAGTGCGAAGCGTGTCCGTCGTGATCTGTAATCGCCGGGCCACCTCCGCGATCGCATGACCCTCAGCGCACTCCAACACGATCCGCGAACGCAACACCAACGACTGGGCACTCGAACGACGACGCACCCCCGACTGCAACATGCCCCGCTCGGCATCAGTCGGCACAACCGGCGGAATCTTCGGTCCAAGACGACGCACATCAGACCAACGACAAACCTCTGGCTCAGGACACTAGTAGCCGTACCCGGAGCTCCCGGACCCTTCCGATCGTACGAGTGAGCAGATCAGGCCCACATCTTGAAAGGTAGGACAACCTTCAGGTGGCGCCCCCGGGGGAACTTGTGGTCTCTGCCGCAGCGCAGTGTGATCTCCCCGCTCGTCCTGTCGAACTTGTGGAACAGGAACAGCTCCCCGCGCGTCGCAGTCCTCGCAGACCTCAGCCCGAACGACGGGCCACAACGGCAACGGCCGGGGGGCGAGGGGCCTTCCACGTAGATGCGGTCCGGGTCGAGAGTGTCGTTGACGAAACTGCTGCCGGTGCCGACGTGGATGTGGCTTCACTGGCCTGGAAGCCACTGTTGGCCTGCATGTTCGCAGCGCCAAGACCTGATGACTACCACCCTCACCTCCACCGCCCCCGACCTCACGTCCCTGGACGCCGTGACGGTCACCGCGACCCCCTCGGCCGCCGCCCCCAGCCCCGTGGCGCTGTTCGCCGCCGACCATGGGGAAGTCTGCGAAGTCTTACCGCCTGTCACTCGTTGCCCCGACAATTGCTCGTAGAGTAGGAGAAGTTGGCTTATCTGAGGTGGATCTTCTGCTCTAGCAGCTCGCGTGTAGCCAGGCGATGAGCGGATGCGCCAGCGCCAGGAGGAGAGGAAGCAAAATGAGCGAATCGTGGCAGGTTCAGAGTGACAAACAAAGGCGCCGGCGGGAGGAAGGGAACAGGTTCGGCTGGACTGGGAGTTTCAGCTGGAGCAGGACCGCCAGCGGCGGGATCGAGAAGCAGCAGCTGCGGCCCAGGCGGCAGCTGATGCCCAGGCTCAGCAGCAGTACACGCAGTATGAGTAAGTACCTAATCTCATCCTGAGCTGCGGGTTTGCCAGCTCAGGAATCGAACAGGCTTGGTTTCGGCTGCTTGATGGAAAGGTCCCGCTGCCGTCAGCGGGACGGTTGCGCTGACAGTCATGGGCGCCCGCCACCGCGGCGACGCCGAGCACGAGCGGATCCTGGCGACGGGCAGCGCAGGAGCGCTTTGGGAGCCGGCGGCGGGCCGGCGGGCGGCGGTTCACCGGCTGCTCCTGTCCCAGCGGATCGGGTAACTCACGGTGGGCTTGGGTCGGGGCGCCGACGTGCTGCGCATCCCGCGGGCGTTGATCGGGTACACCGTCGTCGACTTGGGCCGAGGTAATCGATCCGCACCT
The DNA here is from genome assembly GCF_053646035.1 of Streptomyces sp. NPDC055287. NCBI lineage: Bacteria > Bacillati > Actinomycetota > Actinomycetes > Kitasatosporales > Streptomycetaceae > Streptomyces > Streptomyces sp. NPDC055287. Next base: position 92,422 of record NZ_JBSHNE010000020.1, read on the forward strand.
CTGTCCGTACCGGGACTCGGAGTGCCATTGCCCAGAACGACGACCGCTACCACGGCGATGGCCAGCAGAGACATCTCGCGCCGTGCCCCCGGAGCCCAGCGGGAATGCCCCAGTACCTGCGTACCGTCAGCTCGCGTGTACGGCCTCACCCATGGCATCGCTACGACCCCTTCCCAGCCGGTACGCCCCCTTGCGCACCCGCTACATGTATGCAGCCACCACTGACAACCGGTCGGGAAACTCGATGCACCTTTCGCGCGTCCTGGCCGTACTCGGCGATGCAGTCGTCGCCTCTGCTCTGCTCTGTCAGGGCTCGCTGCGGTGTCGGGCGGTTCTCCCGAGGCGTGCAGGGCGTCGCGCCGGGCAATCCACTCGGCCGCCAGATCAGGCATCCGCTCGGCGAGAAGTCGGCGAAAGCCGCCGTTTCCAACAGGCGGGCCCGTTGCTCGGGCGGTGCGTCGCCCAGCGCCTCCAGCCCCCGGCGCGCCAGCGCACCCACGGCGGCGTCTTCGCCAAGTTGTCCACCAGGCGCAGCCACACCCCGGGATCGAGTCCGACGCGATCCCCCCGCGGCACGCGAGCACTGCACCCACTACCAGTCCTCGAGGACGGAGACCGCGCTTGCGACTGCTGTGCGGCTTGCCCGCAGTGCCTCACATATCCGTCATCTCGCTTGCCTCGCCCGCCATGCCACCGAGCATCGGTAACGCCTGCTCCGGGTCCTCGGGGGCCGGCGATCGTTCTCGATGGGATGAACCGTGCCCCGGATGCCGATGTGCCGACGACGGCGGGCCGCACGCTGCTGCTGTGCGTACAACGAGTGATGAGTCCGGTCGGCAGCAGGCTGCGGATGACGAACCTGCGGGCAGTAGCGGGAAGGCCATGCCGGGAGATCCGGTGAAGCCGGGGGCGGGGGTGGAAAATGCGCGGGTGGCGAAACGGCAGCTCCCGGCGCAGCGCGCGTTGTACTGGTTCGACAGCACGCTCGCGGGCAGTTGGTCCGTCCTCATCGGGTGGCTCGCGGCCGCCTGTCTGGCTGTGGTCCTCCCGGCGAGTGCGGTGCTGGTCTGGACGGACCGCCGGGCTCCCGACTCGCTGTCCGGGAAGCTCGCGGCGGTGTGGAAGAGCACGGGGCAGACGCTTCGCCTGGGCGGCGAGGTCGGCCCGCCGCTGCGGATCGCGCTGTCGGTACTGCTCGCCCTCGTCGCCCTCCTGTATGTCTCCACTCTTGTCAGTCTGATCACGACGGGCATCAGCGAAAGGCTCCTCGCCCTGCGAAGGGGGCATTCGGCGGTTCTGGAGGACGGACATGCGGTCGTGCTCGGCTGGTCCGAGCAGGTGTTCACGGTCGTGTCCGAACTGGTCAACGCCAACGCCAATCAGCGCCGTGCCGCTGTCGCGATTCTCGCGGACCAGAACAAGACGGAGATGGAGGAGGCGCTGGACGCCAGGGTGGGGGCCACGGGCCGCACCCGGCTGATCTGCCGCAGCGGATGCCTCACCGACCCGAACGACCTCGCCCGGGTGAGCCCGGCCACCGCCGACGCCGTCCTGGTGCTGCCGCCGGACAAGTCGTCGGAGGACAGTGAGATCGTCAAGACCTTGCTGGCTTTGCGGGCAGCGGTGGGTGACGACAGCCGCGTACGCGTTGTCGCGGCAGTCCGCGACGACCGGTACCGGCTGGCCGCCAAGCTCGCGGCGGGGCCGCGCGCTTCCGTGCTGGAGATCGACGACATCACGGCCCGGCTCGTCGTGCAGGCCGCCCGCCGGCCGGGCCTCTCCGTCGTGTACCAAGAGCTGCTCGATTTCGCCGGCGACGAGTTCTACACGGTGTCGGAGCCGACGCTCACCGGCCGTACCTTCGGCGAAGCACTCCTGGCGTACGCCACCTCCTGTGTGGTCGGACTGGTCCGGGAAGGCGGCGCTGTCGTGTTGAACCCGCCGTCCGACACCGTGGTCCTGACCGAGGACCTGCTGGTCGTGATCGCTCAGGACGACGACACCACCGTCCTTCCCGCCACTCCCCCGACCGTCGACCGGACGGTGATCGTGCCGCGGCCAGCGGTCACCGCCCGCCCCGAGCGGGTGCTCCTCCTGGGCTGGAACCGCCGCGCTCCGCGCATCGTCACCCAGCTGGCCGGCTACACCATGCCCGGATCCGTCCTCGAGGTCGTGGCCGAGGGCGGAGAGGCGACCGCGGCGGCGGTGCGGGCCGTCGGCGCCACGGCCGGTGACACCCTGTCGGTCGTCCTCCGGCACGGTGAACCGACCCGGCCCGAGACGCTGAACGGCATCGACGCCGCCTCCTACGACAGCGTTATCGTCCTCGGGCCCGACCGCGGGCAGGGCCAGGACGAACCTGACGACCGGACGCTCGTCACCCTGCTGCTCCTGCGCGCCATGGAGCAGGAGTCCGGGCGGGAGATCCCCGTGGTCACGGAGATGATCGACGACCGCAACCGAGTCCTCGCCCCAGGCGGTCCCGGGGCCGACTTCATCGTGAGCGGCAGGCTGATCGGCTTGCTGATGTCCCAGATCTCGCAGAACTGGCACCTTGCGGACCTGTTCGAGGAACTGTTCTCACCGGACGGCAACGGGATCAATCTCCGCACGGCCGGCCACTACCTACAACCGGAGTGCGACACCACCTTCGCCACGGTCGTCGAGTCGGCCAGGCTCCGCGGCGAGTGCGCCATCGGGTACCGAAGTCATGCCCGCGCAGAGGTGGGTCACGACAGCGGGATCCGGATCAACCCGCACAAGGGGACGGTCCGGCGGTGGGCCGATCAGGATGAGATCATCGTCATCGCCGGGGATTGACTGCCGAAGTCGTATGCAGCCTACCCGTGTTGACGTGAGCTCTCCCATCCACGCCGTCATGCGCCGCTCCGCTGCCAAGGGGATTCTCCAGTCCTCTGGCCTGGGAGACCGCTCGGGGGCGCGCACATCGATTGGAGCCTACTAATCTGCCGCCACGCCGCCCAGCGACCGGCTGTTGCACGGCCGCGCGGGTGAGCCCGGCGGGCGCTGCGGCACGGCTGGCCAGCCATCCGGCGATGCCGTGACAGGGTGCCGGAGCAAGGCACCCGCCCTTCCCCCCGGCGAGTGCGCGGCACGCGGCCCCGGGGCCTCCGTCCATCTGCCCCCCGGGGCCGCACTGCCCGCCGCCACGGTCCGCTCCTGGCCGTGCAGTCGTGTGTTCCCGTCCCTGCAAGCGCTGTTCTTCGAGGTATCCGACGCGCGGATAAGGGCGGCGCGCCGTCGGCGCGCCGCCCCCGGTGGGTGCCCGTGGTCAGGTGCAGGTGCGGGCGGTGTGGTCAGCGGCGGTGGTGGCCGCCGCGGCCCCAGGACTCGGTGTCGACGGTGCGGCCGTGGTCGTTGCGCAGGGTCGCGGTGTCGGAGCGGTTGTCCCACACGTAGTGGTCGCGGTCCTGGTAGAGGTCGGAGCGGGTGTCGCGGCCGACACCGGTGTGGATACGGACCGTCGCGTGGCCGGCGAGGCGGACGTGGTCGAAGCGGTAGCGGTTTCCGTCACGGTTGCGCAGGGTCCAGCCGTCCAGGTTCACCGCGCGCCGGTGGTTGTTGGTGATCTCGATCCACTCGCGGTTCAGCGACCGGTTCGAGCCGTTGTCGAAGCCGGGGCTGTCGGCCTGGACGGCGCTGATCTCGACGCGCGAGCGCTGCTGCCGGTCACCGTCCCTGTCCTGGGCCATGGCAGGCAGGGCGGCGGCCGAAACGATGGCGCCGGCCGCGAGAACGGTAGCGGCCAGACGACGGGCGGAAGAAGCAGACATAGGTGATGTCCCCTCAAATCGTATGCAACACCAGCCAGATGAAGCCGGGGTTGCCGTGCGGGTCTCGGCCCCCTGTCGGTGCCGAGGACCCAAACTCTGGACCCCCGACACGGGCCGGTGGGGTGCACCTGACTCAGCGTTACCAATTGCGGACATTTCCGTAACACGCACATGTACAGCACATCAATGGATAGTTGGGCGTGATCCTGATATTCGCTGACAGTTACACCCACCCGTTGAACCCTCAACGGAAAGCGCTTGCGCGCTCCGGGCGCACCACCCAGCGCACCACCCAGCGCACCACGACGCCAACGGAGCCGGATTTCAGTAACAACCGTTCCGCACATTTCTTCGCACACCCATACGCATGCAGCAGAAGCGTCCGAATAGCGATGGGGGGCGGCTCCTGCGGTGACCCGGGGGACAACCGCAGAAGCCCGCCCGGACCAGCGCCTGCCCCCGAAACCCACACCCATGCTCGACACCAGAAGAACTCAACGAGCCCCGCTATGCAGATGGGCAGGCAGGACCGTGTGCACAGGCGGGCGGCCCTTGCCGGTGCCGACGCAATACCCGTGCCGTGGGTCCATGATCTGCCGCAGCAATTCTCGGGCTGCGCTCAGCACGATCACAGCCGTCTCGGGTATGGCATCGGGGCGAAAGTAGGCCACCGCCCGATCGAGAGGCACTGTCCCGTTGCGCCTCTCGCATGCGCGCCCTTCAGTCAGTGGTGACGGTGAGGCTGCGGCGGTCGAGATCGAGATCGAGGTGGAAGGTTCCCCCGTTTTTGGCACGCAACTGACCCCAGGCGGTGGAGCCGGTCAGGATCACACATTCCCAGTCAGCTGCACGGCAGACCCCGACTTCCAGGTGTGCCGTCATGTGGCCGATGGTAGTGAGCAGTTCGTTGTCGATGTGCTCAGCGGTGCCTCCCGCCCGTTGGCTCTACAACCGCAGCTGGGGTACCGGAGGCGGGGCCGCTGTCGGGATGGTGTGGGGTGAGCCAGGGTGCGCGGGGTGAGCCTCGCCCATGCAGCGGCAAACCTCCCTCAGCCTTGTCCCCGGCGGTACGAGGCGCAAGCGAGCCGGTGGGCGGGGCTTCGGGCAGTGGGACGCGGGCCCAGCCGCGGGCATGCATGGTCTCGGTCTCCCGGCCCTCGAAGAGCTTCGGCAGCGTCTTAGGATCGGCGGTCCGGGTCTCGGTACCACTGGATGAACGCGCGGGCCGCAGGACAGCGGGCGTCGCAGGCCGGGCAGAGTTCCATCCATAGGCCGGTCATCAACGGGCCGTGCCAGTGCAGCAGGAGTTCACCTCCGCAGCGGGAGCAAAGCCGGGCCGGCTGCTCGTCTGCGTCCCGGTCGGGTACAGCCGGGCGAGTTCTTCGTCGCTGACGGTGTCGAGCCTGCCGTCGAGGTTGCGTACGCGGCAGAAGGAGCCGTCGGGGCACACTACGTAGCGCCAGGTGTACGACATGCAAGGCCCCCTTTTCGGGGTGGAGCGTGACGCGAACGGCCACGATCCGCCCGCCTACGACGTCACCGATGTGCAGTTCCCACGGCATGAGCTCTATCGCCACCGTCCCGAACGGTTGCCGCGGCAAGGTGGGCGCGATGGCCGGTGAGGTGGTGGGTGTTTGCACACTCTGCCGTAATGATCTATCGGTGACTCACGCCCGCAGCACTCCCCCCCACCACCACCACAGCGAGCCATGCGACGCTCGCGCGTCGGGACAGCAGCGGGGGCAACGGCCTCTGGCTCCGCCCCAGTTCGGACGGACCAGCACGGCGTCCAGGACGTGACGGGACCCCACGCCGAGGCGAAGCGGGCCCCGTCCACGGATGCCCCGGTTCTGCGGCGGAGCCCTGTCCCCCCTGTCCGCCGTCGAACCTTGAGCGTGTGCCACCAGAGTTTGACCGGCGCTGGTCGAGGCTGGGGGCCTCGACCAGCGCGCGCCCGAGCCGCGCGGGGCGAAGGATGCCTACTCTTCGTGGCCGGGCGATCAGGCTGGTGACTGCGCGGGCGCGCCGTTGCCCGCGGTTCGTGTGTTGGCGGGCCGACTATGGGCCGGGGGTGCCGATACGTACGGCCTGGGGGTCGTGGGTGCTTTTGCGGTTGCCGGTTCGCGGGTCGATGCGGAAGATTCCGCTGGCTCCTTCGATGACGTTGGTGGTGTCGAAGAGGTAGAGCTGGGCCGCCACCGCGCGCAGGCCGGGCGGGGTTCGGGGCGGGTCGGTGGCGTAGCGGATGGCCAGGCTCGCGGTGAGGAACGCGTCGTGCGCCATCACCGCCCATCCGCTGGCCAGGTGGCCTGCGTCGAACTTCTGCCCGTGGTGGGTTCGGCTGAATTCGTCGGCGAAAGCCTGGAAGAGGGAGCGGTCGGGGTTGGTCTTGTCAGCGAGTTGGCTGGGGTCGGCGAGAGGAACGTACAGCACCGAGATGGGGGCGCTGGGGTCGTTCAGGGCGGGCAGTTTGCGGTCCAGGGTGGCGGCGTCCGAGCCCGTGACCACGGTGATCGGGGTGGTGCGACACTGCCGCTTGTGCAGTGCCTCGAGGAAGGTCGGCAGGTAGGTCGCACGGCCGGCGAAGAACACAAGGTCAGGGGTGACCTTGCCGCAGAGGTTCTTGCTGATCGTTGACAGGCTGGTCTTTGCGGCGCCGTCCCTGACATCGAACTCGAAGCTGATACTCGCCTTGTCCAGGTGGGGGCGGAGGCCGGCTTCCTCGTTCTGGAAGGCATTTGCCAGGGACTGGGTGTAGAGGTCGGGGGTTCCGTTGGGGGTGAAGGGCGTGCTGATGAGGGCCGCGGTGGTCAGCTCGGGACGCCGGCGGAGGTATTTACTGATCACCTTGAGCTGAGCACTGACGTTGGGCGCGACCCGTACCAGTCCGGCGATCTTGTCGCCCTGGTCTATGGCACCGGTGAGGTCGAAACCATCGGCCGTGATGACGTCACCGACCATCGGGATCGCGGCGTTCGACAGCGACCTGGCGGCGTCGATGGACTCCTCCTGGCTCAGTCCCATCCCGGTCACCGCGCGGAGCCGGCCGTGGGGGCCGGTCATCGTCTTGAGCCGGTCGACGACAGCGGCCCAGTTCTTCTCGTCACTGCCCATATTGGCCAGCACGAGCCGGATTTTGGGGTAGACGTCGCCTTCGTTGGCCTTGTGGAGGGCGGTGAAGACACCTTCGACCTGGTGCACGGCGCGCCCGCCGGTCAGGTCCTTGGGGCCTGTGGTGAGCGGAGCCAGCAGCGCCACCGTGACGTAGCCAGGGGTCTTGGTCACCGCCCGGTTCTCCGCGTCGAGTGCGGCAAGGGCCGGCTGGAGGCCCTTGCCGAAGATCGCATGGCCGTCGCGACCGTCGGTGATGCCTGCGCAGTCACCGTTCGCCGTGGTGAGCAGCGCCGGGTTCGGGGTGCCGCATTGCCGTTTGTGTTGCTGCGCGATCTGGTCCTGCTTCTTCTTGGCCGCGTCTACGGCTGCCTGGTGGTCTTGCTCTCGCTGCCGCCACAGGAACCCTGCCGTCGCGGTCACCACTACTGCCGTGGCGAGTGCGATCAGCCAGCGCAGGCGTGCCGACTCAGGCAGACGGGGAAGCATCCCCGTCTGCCTGGGGCGGTGGAGCGGGGCGCGGCCTTGCTCCACCGCATGCCAGGCTGCTTCCCAGGGAGCGCACTCGCTCTCGTTCAGCCCGCATGCCTGCACGTACTGGGTCACGAACTTGAGGCCGGGGAGCTTGTCGCGGCTCAAGGTCGTCGAGACGGTGGCAGCCGGGAGCGGTTCGCCCGCTCCCGTGGCTGCCTCGTTGAGCCGCTCAAGGGACAGCTGTTTGTAGGCCCTCAGGCTCACCAGCGCGTCGCGGAACTCCTTATTGTTGCCGATCTTGAGGGGATCGGGCGCGGTGGGCACCGTGTCCTTGGGGCCGGGCCGGCCGGCGGACGCCCGCTTCCACACGGTCATCACGCCGCCCCTGCGGGGGAAGCGGACGGCTGTCCGAGCCACGAGCTGATCTGCATGGCGGCGCCCGCCGCGACCGCGACGAGCCCGAGCGCGTCGAGGAGGGACTGGCCCGTCTTCAGGAGCGTGACCACCACGACCACGATGACCACGAACACCGACACGCGCAGGGCCGGGGAGAGCGTGCCCGTCCCGCAGGACGGGGCGGCGGGGGGAGCGGGGCGGCGGGAGTGACGCCGCAGAGATCGACGGTCTCGCATGACAGGCCTCCTGGGCACGTGGCGTGGATACGCCGGGAAAGAACCCGAGTGACGCTTACCGGACGCCAACACGGGCTGTGACGAGACATAAGCCTGCTGTTGCCACCCTACGGCTGACAAGCCTTCCGCACAGCGGAAAACCGTCCCCCAAATCCGAGCCCCGCATCAGCCGTTCCACGCTCGAGCACCGCAATTCCCGCCCCCGCCGCACCCGGCAGAACGGGACTACGACGTGTGCGGCAGCATTCCGAACGGCCCCCGCCCCGCACCCCCGGAAGCCCTTTGACCTGCGCCTACAACCTTCCGAATGCAGCGGAAAACCCATGCGATCTTGCTATTGCCCGCCGACCCTGGCGAGACTGAACGCAAGCAGCCGCCCACATCAGGCGGCCGCCACCGTGACCCCTCGTCAAGTCCTCCTGGGCACGACGCGGACAGGACACGGACAAGAAGGGGGCCCCTGTTACCGGCGGGGGCCCTCTTCCACACAACCCTCCGCGAACGCCGCCGGCTTTCCGAACCGGCCCCGCAGATCCCGGCGATCGTACCGGCAGCACACTCCCCCGGACGGAAATACTTCGCCATCGACGCGACGGCCAACTACGAGCGGGTGCTGGCCGAGGAGACCATGCCCGGCGCGGGCTGGTTCCCCGGCGCCACCCTCAACTACGTCCACCATGCCTTGCGCAGCCTGCCATCGGACGCTCTCGCCATCACCGCGCTGGACGAGACCGGAGCCTGCTACGAAATCACGGGCCGGAAACTGCGTGCCCAGGTCCGCCTCCGTCGCAGCCACCCTGCGCGACCTGGGCGTCGGACAGGGCGACCGGGTGGTGGGTTACCTGCCCAACCCCCCACGCCGTCATCGCCTTCCTCGCTGCCTCCAGTGTGGGCGCGGTGTGGTCGGTGTGCGGCCAGGACTACGCGCCCAAGGCCGCCGGCGACCGCTTCGCCCAGCTCGAACCCACGGTGCTGATCACAGCTGACGGCTACCGCTTCAACGGCACCACACACGACTGCCGGACCGCCTCGCTCGAACTGGCCCGAGCCCTGCCCACGCTCAAGGCCACGGTGCGCGTGGAGCATGTGGGCCTAGCCTGGCCCGAGGGCGGGCACCCGGGGCTGACGGTGCCCTGGGAGGACGCGGCCACCCGCGCCGATCGCCTCACCTTCGCCCCGGTGCCGTTCGACCACCGTCTGTGGGTGGTGTTCTCCTCCGGCACCACCGGCCTGCCCAAGGGCGTCGTCCACGGTCACGGCGGGGTCCTGCTCGAGCACTTCAAGATCCTCGGACTGCACTGCGACCTGGGCGTGGGGGACCGCCTGCTGTGGTACACCACCACCCACTGGATGATGTGGAACCTGGTCGTCTCCACCCTGCTGACCGGCGCCACCACCTGCACGTATGACGGCAGCCCCGCACCGCTTGGGCGACCGGACATCCTGTGGGAGCTGGCGGCCCGCCACAAAGTCACCGTCTTCGGCACCAGCCCCCAGTACCTGCTGGCTATGACCAAGCTGGGCATCGACCCCTCGGTGCACGACCTGTCGGCCATCCGCGTCGTCGGCTCCACCGGCTCCGCTCTGCCCGCCTCCGCCTACTCCTGGCTCCGCGACCACGTGGGCGCCGGCGTCGAGCCAGCCTCCACCAGCGGCGGCACGGACGTCGTCTCCGCCTTCGCCGGCAGCGCCCCAACGACGCCGGTATGGGCGTGTCCGCTCCCTACCTGGGCGTCGCGCTGGCCGCCTACGACGCGACGGGCACCCCTGTCCTCGATCAGGTCGGCGAACTGGTCGTCACCCGGCCCATGCCGTCCATGCCGCTGCACTTCTGGAACGACCCCGACGGCAACCGCTACCGCGACGCCTATTTCGACGCCTACCCCGGGGTGAGGCGGCACGGCGACTGGATCACCCTCACCTCGCACGGCTCGGTGATCGTCCACGGCCGCTCCGACGCCAACCTCAATCGCAACGGCGTGCGCCTGGGCAGTGCCGACATCCACGACGTCGTCGAACGCCTCCCCGAGATCACCGAGGCCCACGTCATCGGCGCGGAGGAACCCGACGGCGGCTACTGGATGCCACTGTTCGTAGTCCTCGCCGACGGGGTCGGACTGGACGACTTCCTGCGCGACCGGATCCGCGACGCGATCCGCGCCGGCGCCTCACCCCGCCACGTTCCCGACGAGATCATCGCCGTACCGGCCCTCCCGCACACGAAGACCGGCAAGAAACTCGAGGTTCCCGTCAAGCGCCTGCTCCAAGGCGTCCCCGCCGAACAGGTCCTGAACCCCGCAGCGGTCGACAACCCCGACCTGATCGCCTACTTCATCCGCTTGGGCGCGCGGCGGAACAAGCGGTCACCACACCCCACATGACGTCGGGCTCGACCAGAGTGAAGCGCTGCGGATGGCTGGGTTCAGGTCGGCGACGTGTTTGCGGCCGCCGCCGGGCCGACGGACCCTGTCCCAACGGGGCTTCTCTGAAGTCGAGTTCTTGCATCCCCGCAGACACACCGTGGCCTCAGGAACACCAACCTGCACGAGCGACGTTTTTGATCCCCCCCGTGGCCGAGGAACTGGGCCTCTGCCCCTATTGACAGACGACGCTGCCGCTCGTCGAGGTGCGGCAGAAACGCCTCGAATTTGGCCGCCAGCACGGCCCGTTGTATTCCAACCTGCTCATGCCAGACCAACGAACCACCGAACGGAAAGCCACGAGCTAATGATCTGCGCGCCCTTGGCCAAATGAGTTGGCTTTCACTCTCAGGATGAGTCTCCGTAGCGGGTGGCAATCGCGGCGGCCCGGTTGCGTAGAGAGGTGCGCAACGACTGCGGGGCCAGGGCTTCCACGTCCGTGCTGAGCTGCCACAGCGCCCATTCGGCATGTCGGGAATCTTGGAAGGTCACCTCCAGCCGCAGCCAGCCGTCTGCGTCGGGTTCTTCCACGCGGACGGCCAGCGCCGTGTCCAGCAGCTCCTCCCGCCGCGCCGGTTTCACCCGTACCAGCACAGTGACGTGGTCACCGCCGGAGAGAAACTGCGCGGAGCGTTCACCCCAGATCCGGTCCAGATCGACCCGGTTTGGCCGCTGTGCCGCTTCGGGGAGTTCTTCGGCGGCCAAGACCCGGGACAGCCGGTAGGTGCGGTCTGCGCCCGATCTCGTGGCCAGCAAGTAGCCCTGGTCGCGTACGGTGACCAGGCCGATCGGGTCCACCGTGCGCCAACGTGGTGTCTGACCTGTGGCCGCGTAGTGGATGCGCAGCTTGTGTCCGGCGAGCACCGCGCGCCGGACCTCGATCATTGTGGTGTCGGGTACCTGCTCAGTGACCAGCCGGCGTGAGAGCAGGTCGGTCTCCGGGTCGACGAGAAATCGCTGGGCCGCGTCGCTCGCGGTGGCTCGGTGGCTTTCGGGCAGTGCGTCGATCACCTTCCGCATGGCCGAAGCGAGCGCCGAGCCGAGGCCGAATACCTGCTCGCCCCGCCCCGATCCGGCGGTCAGCAAGGCGAGGGCCTCGTCGTGGTTCAGCCCTGTGAGCTCGATCCGGAAACCGGGCAACAGCGCGAAACCGCCGTGCCTGCCGCGTTCGGCGTAGACCGGGACGCCGGCTGCGGACAGCACCTCGATGTCGCGCAGCACGGTGCGGGTGGATACCTCCAGCTCGCGGGCCAGCGTGTCCGCTGTCAGCCGACCGCGCTGGCGCAGCAGTAGCACCAGTGAGACCAACCGGTCGGCACGCATATGAGAACTTTAACGGAATACATGACTGAGGGTGTCGTGATTTGTTGGGAGGCTCGTTGACGCGACGTCAAAGCTGGCGCTACCGAGCCGATGGACGTACGTACTCCCGATAAATCGAATGGAGCTGATGTGGCAGTGGAACGAACTGCGGTCAACCCGGTGACGTGGTCGGAGGAGATGGGATTCAACCAGGGTGAGGTCGTCTCCGGGCACACACGGACCCTGTACATCTCGGGGCAGACCGCGATGAGCGGCGACGGCAAGCCCCAGCATGACGGTGACATTGCGGGTCAGTTGACGCTGAGCATCGACAACCTGGAGGCCGTGCTCGGCGAGGCCGGCATGTCTCTGGCGAACCTCGTCCGGCTCAACGTCTACACGACCGACGTCGATCTGCTTTTCCAGCACTACGGCGTGCTGGCGGCGCGGTTGGGTGCCGCCGGGGTGGCGCCGACCTCCACGATGCTCGGGGTGACGCGACTGGCGATCCCCGGCCAGATGGTCGAGCTTGAGGGGACCGCCGTCGCCTGACGCGACCTCGCCGCCCCTGCTACTCGTGCCGGATGGACCGGCACGAGTAGCAGGCAGATGGGTGATTACCTGTGCTCAGAATGGTCGCAATCGGCGACTACGGCCTCGACGGCGAGTCCTTCCTGCAACGACTGCGGCACGCAGAGATGCGGCCTGTTACATGTAAGGAGGAGTCCACGGGTCCACTCGAGCGCTCCGTGCGTCTGAATACGCGTACCCAGGCACAGGGAGTCCACCGCCCTTCCGGGCGGTCGCGCACCGCTGACCAGCCCATATCCACCGGATTGGAGCTGCCAAAAACTCAAGAGGCGCAACAACGCCGGTCCCTCGCGTATACCTTCCCGTCTCGCTCACCGGGCCCGGCCCATCCGGCAGTCCTGGGCCGACTCGACTTTGTCGAGGCTGCTCTCACCCTCCCCTGCGCCCCCGGTTCAGGCTGCCTCCAGCTTCACCTCGCCTCTTTGACGGCGAGGCGACGCTGGTCTTCCACCTGCGTCCGAAACGACAGCACCTCGTGGCACACTGCCACAGTTCTTACCGGCACCCCTGCCTGCCAGAAGTACGCCCGGGACAGTGATCACCGCCGCGGTCGCCTTCTCGTCGAGTAGGCCTCGGCATCCTGCTTGAGCTTGCGCAGCACGAAGGTATTGAATTGCTCTGCTGAGCGCTGAACGTCTGTTCGTCGAGCCCAGTCGGTGCCCCATCCACCGCTTGACCGAGCAGACGGTGCGACCGGTATGGGTGACGCCTGGCGCTGGGCTGCCTCGCCGACGAGCACTTCACCGTCCCTAACGAGGCGACCACGAACGGGCCCCGGCCTCCGAGGGGTTCGGGCAGCGCTGCCTGCCGGCCACCCAAAGCCGGCGTGTTGACTGCACAGTCGGAGTCTTGAGTAAGGCTGTGGCTGACGGCTGCGCCCAGGGTTCTGGTGCGGCGCGTTGAGCTACCCAGTCGCGCAGGAACACATCGGAGCGTCACCATGGGACGACTCCATCTTCGCCGAACAGTTGGCCGGTAGGGCCGTCGTCGGGCAGAGCCGCCAACCGGATGGCGATCACCGCGCCCTGCTCAGGGGTCTGAGTACCGCTGAACCCATTGAGGTCGGTGGCCACGTAGCCTGGCAGGCGTTATTGATCAGGATGTTGGTGTCGCTCAGCTCCTTGGCGTACTGGATGGTGACGGCGTTGAGGTAGGTCTTCGTCGGCGCGTACGCCCCACTGATCCCGCCGGGTCGACACCGGGCGTGGTCTGCAGGGCCAGAGAGCCGACATGGCTGGACTGGTTGACGATCCGAGGGTGTGCCCAGCGGTGCAGCAGCGGCAGCTTCGCGTTGGTGACCCGGATGATGCCGATGCCGTTGGTCTCCACCAGCCGCCGCACGGTCTCCACGTCGATGGTTGAAGGCTCCTCCGGCCAACCATCTGCGACACCGGCGTTTTTGACCAGGACGTCGAGGCGTCCCGCCCGCTCCTCGATCAACTGCGCCGCGGCGGTCACGCTCTCGTAGTCGGTCACGTCCAAGGGCACGCCGGAGGCGTCGACACCAGCTGCGCGCAGTTTCGCCACGGCGTCCTTCCCGCGCTCCTTGTCCCGGGCGTCGACACCGACGCGCCAGCCCAATGCGCCCAGCCCGGCCGCGATCTCGTACCCGATTCCTTTGTTCGCGCCGGTGACCAGCGCGATGGTCGTCTCACCCGTGACAGTGAGCATGGCTGCGTTTCGAGCAGGCACCAACACCACCTCGGTAACGCACCAATACCCGAGCGACATCAAATGACCCAAGCCGACGTGGCTCTGCTGCACTTGCCATTTGCCGGAACTCCCGATGGCTCGTTGGCCCGATCCTGGCGGCAGCTACCCGGAGGGACCAGGGGCAGAGGTACGAAACCTGACACAGCTCTTCCAGCTCGTCGCGCTCGACCGCACCACCGTGATCATCCCCGAGTCGGCCAGCACCGACCTGCGCCGGGATCTCGCCGCCGTGCCGGAATACCTGGTGCCGCAGGCCCTCGTCGTGGTCGAACAGGGACAGTTGGGCACCGGGGTGGGGTCGTTCGCGCCGCACGGTCATGCGGGTGCCGACCGGGTGACCGGCGAGGTCGACCATGCCGGTCAGTTCGGCGAGTGGGCGCGGCCTGTTCCTTTTCCGAGTGGGAGGTGATCAGCGTGGCGTCGAGGTCCAGGACCAGGCCGGGAAGTTCTCGTCCGCAGGCCTGGACGGCGGGTATGCCCTGGCCAATCTCGGCGGCCTGCATCCAGACGACTTCCCGGGCTGAGGCGCGGGCCGCTCGCAGCGAAGCGAGTACTGCCCCGTCGGTGTCGGCGAGCAACCGCCAGGCGGTGGGCGTGGAGGCGACCGGTCCGAATACCTCGCCCCGGTCCCGCAGCACGGCCAGATCCGCTAGCGCCTCACCACCGTCGGCGAGCATCACCGCGAGATCCGTGACGGTCCGACCTGGATCGTGCCCGGTGCCACGCGGTCGCAGCGGCCTGAGCGCAGTGGTGTAGGCGGTGGTCAGACCGGTGGCATCGGCAAGATCCGCCGGCAACCGTGCGCCCGCGTGCCCGACCACCCCCGAACCGTCAGTGGAGAGGTGGAGCTTGGGACGAGAACCGATACCCTGCACGCAGAGAAAGTGCCTTCCGCTTGGACCGACAGAAACCTCGACAAGGTTCATCGTCCCAGCTCAGAACAATGCCGGTGAGTTAGCACGTCGGTGCAGGTCAGACACTCGCCGGTGAGGCGTTAGGGCAGGAATATCCCCCTGGTGACGTTGCGTAGTTCGTCACTTCTGGTGATGTGCCAGCGGAGGCCGGGACACAGCA
>NZ_JBSHNE010000021.1:0-98389 GCF_053646035.1 Streptomyces sp. NPDC055287
GCCCTCACCCGCACCAGCCACTTCGCAGCGCTGTGCCCCGCCGAGCTGACGCTCGGCGGGGCACAGCAAGGGCCGAATTAACCAACAGCGTCCGGACCGGCCTGGCCCCCTGCATTGCGCACCCCCGAGGTCAGCCAAACGGTGGGCCGGTGACAGACCACTGGGCCTGCGCGTCGCGGGGGCAAGCAGTTCGTGCTCGGGCGGCCCCGGGCTCAGGCGCCGTCAGGGCCGGTGACCGCGGGAGAGGGCCTACTCGCAGGCGACCCCGTCGCGGTCGAGGTGGGGTCCATAGCCGGGGTCTCCACGGCGGATCGGAGCTGCGCCGACCTCCCCGACAGCGGTGCAGTTCCGGTAGAAGGCGCTGCCCCCTCCCCCTGTGCTCGACCTGCCGCCGGAGGCGGATCCCCCGCCCGTCCCGGCATCGCCGGAAGTCCGCGCCTTGCCCTCATTTGGCGAAGATCTGAGCCAGAGGCTTTCTTGGATCTCAGCCCCAAGAATTCCTACTGCTCGGTCATGCCTCACTCTTCCGTGTCGGCGAGTAGCAGCGTCGGAGGAGCGCTGAAGCCAACCTGTCAGGCCACCGAGTCCTTGAGAGCGAAGCCGGGTTCGCCCTCTACCCACGGCCGACGAGAATGCCGCCCAGGCATGTGATGTGGAAGGCGCCCTGGTCCTGGATGGTGCGCGCGGCCAGCTCCTCAGCCCGCTGGATGATCTCGATAAACGGCACCCCCAGCTGCTCGGCCCAGGCTTCGTACGAGGCCAGGTGGGCCACGATGGGGGCGGGGTCCGTCAGTTCAATGACGCCCGGCAGCTCCAGCACCCGGATGTCGCTGAAGGCCATGCCCAGCAGCTCCGGGGCTTTCTCCAGCGAGAACCGGGCACTCAACGAGACTCGGGCCGGGCCCTTCAGCCACGCCCACACTCGCAGCGAGAGCAACGATCGGGATTACCCAGTCTGACGCCATAGACATAGGCACGTCCCGGCAGCACCCTCCAGGAGCTGTCCGGCCGTAGGCCTCATTCCACACAGAAGCATGGGCCACAGGCAAGGCGTTGCTCGGGGCCGAGGCCACACGAGGCACAGGCTGGCGTTCACTGGCAGGACGCGTCGCAGCAGCTCCGTCTTGGGCCAGCGAGCTATTGGTTCATGCGTGAACACCGCTGACTCAAGGGGCTGACCGGCATCCGGGTCCACTTCGACCGGTTGCGCGAGCGGGACCTGCTCTTCAGCCGAAGGGTCTGCGCGGTCGTCGGGTGGGGTAGGACCACCGAACACGGGGACCTGGCTACAGGCGACGCACAACGCCGGGCGGGGCGGGCAGCGGCCCGGCGGAGCTCCAGATGACCTGCACCGTGGTCGTTGCTTACGACTCAGTGGCTGATGACTAGGGGGCACCTCAGTCGCAGCGAGGGCCGACAAGACGGGGGATCGCATGAATGCCGTGGTTACAGCTGTGGTGTCCGTCGTGACATCGGGGGTGGTGGCCTTCCTGACCGTTATGCTCTCCGGTCGCCAACAGCGACGTGCGGCCGACCGCGCGGAGCGTGACCAGCTGAACGCCCAGTACCTCAACCCTCTCCGCTGGCAGGCAGCTGAGGTTCACTACCGGCTGGCCTTCATTGGTGCCGCGGTGGAGCGGACGGGCAGCTACGCGCCAGCTCTGGCCGTCGAGCAGCCAAGTCAGGTCGAGGGAAAAGACCCAGCCTGGTTCAACGGGCACGGCTGTGCGTTGCTCTCTGCCACCTATCTCATCGCCGGCTTGTTCGCCCAGCTGAAGCGAGTTCGAGACGACTTCCCGTACTTGCGGCTGGCCGGAGACGATGACACCCAGCTGGCCGCCCTTATCGTGCGGGTCCAGCTGGCCTTCCTCCGAGACGGCGGTGTGTATTACGCGGTGCAGCCCAGCATCGGGGACGACGTGCTGTGCGACCAAGGCAGTCGCGTGCGCACTTACCACGAGTTTTGTGAGCTGCTGATGGACCCGGAAAGGCGGGTCTGGCTCGACATCCTGATCCATTTCACGCTGGAAACTGCCCAGGGACGCAAACAGCAGCGACTGCATGACGTGCTGGAGGCGGTCCGGGATCTGTCTGACTTCCTCGATCGAAGTCTGGCCGGCGGCCAATCCCTGCGCGCTCGCTGGGCGGCCGAAGGCGCCCGCATGGATGCCCGAGAACTTCCCCGGGGCACAGTCCCGCCCATGCGATAGCGGAGAACGCTCAGAGTTCGAGAAGCGGGAACCCAGCCCCAGCCTCAAGGGGCGGATAGGGCATGACGCCAGAACCAGCCAAGGGGTTCAGGTCGCGCGGCGACCGGGGAGGTCCCGGTCGAGAGGAGGGGGGCAAGTTGTGGAGGCAGACGCCTGGTCGGCTCTGGCCGGACTCTCGTCGACAGTCCTGGCCATGGCAGCGGTGACTATTGCCCTGGTGGCCTACCGGTCCGAACATCGGCGGGCTCGCTTCGAAAGCGCTCGTGCCTTGCATCATGACCTGACTACCGGTGAAGTCGCTTCTGCCCGTGAGATCATGGGGAGCCTGCATTATGGCGGTTTCGGCTCTCCGGACAGCGCGCACGAACAAGCTTCGGCTCTGACCGCCTACTTCACCCTGCTCTGGTGCTTCGAGCGTATTGAGGCCGGCCGCGCCGCCTTGGTGGGTGGTTCTACCCACACTGGCCGGGGCGGGGATGAAGCCGTTCACTACCTTGATTCATTGGTTGCGTGGCATGTAGCCGAGTACGCCTGTGGCTTTGCCACCGCACGTCGCAAGCTTGCTGAGTCAGCTGGCGCGGAGGTGTCCGACACGGCCTCAACTGCTGCATTCAAGCGGCTACTCAGCGTCTTGCAAGAGCGGGGACTAGTGGATCGTTCCTACCGGGCAGGCCAGTGTCCGGGAGCCGAATGCCCGTGCGCGTGTCACGACGCCCCACCTACCTGACGGCGAAGCTCACGGCAACCTGCTACCGGTAGGTCCCGCTTCCCAATGTCGGGTGGGCGCGCTCAGTACCAGCAGACTTCTCCGAAGGGCGCGCCGTCACGGGGCAGCCCACTGCTCCCGTGACGCTCACCGCCACAACGGTCAGCCTCCGGTGATCAGGCCAGTGAGCCTCTCAAGCCCAGCCAAGATGGCCCCTCCGGCGACCTGACTACCGCCGCTGGACAGCGCGGCTTTGATTCGCTGACCGGCACTGAGTCGTTCTTCCGGATCGTGACTAGGGTCCTCCAGGACTTCCACGTCATGCAAGAACTCTTCCTGTACCGCTGGCGGCAAGTGCGGCGCGAGGCCGCGGAGCTGCTGGATGAGGCCGGCCAGTTGTTCTGCCTGGATGCCCACGTTCTGAGTCACATACATGCCTTGGCCGCCCGTGCCGCCGTAGACGTTCTGGTTGAACACAGGGCCGGCCCCCGCGGTGTTCTGCTCGTTCATGAGCGCCCTCACTTTCACTTTGGCCAGTGCCACTGAGACAATTACTGGATTCGCTCGAATAGATTCGAAGATGACCCGAAGAGCGTTCCTGATGTCACCCCAACCCCAATCACGGAAACAAACATATTCCCGCCGCCCCCAGCTGTCCCAGAAAACTATGCCTGGAAGTTCGGAAAGCCTCACGCTCCCAACCGCCGTGATCGCTGACACCGCATCGATGGCGCTGTAGGCGTCTTCCTGCCCATGCAGCTGGCTGAGACTCGGGTGGATGTCACAAAAATCCGCTGACAGTCGATCCAAAGCGTTCCAGTTTTCCGCTATGTACGACCCCAGAGCGGCGTCTTCGCTTGTGTAGAGGAAGACGGCATGCAGCGGTACGCTGCGGTAACGCTCGAGCTGATCCCGTCGCTCACTCCAAGCTGTATCGAAGTCTGCCGACAGGAGACGTCGAAAACTTCTGGCGAACCTGCGCGCCTCCCTGTAGCCCGTTAGGCCAGACTCCGAGTCCGCTTGTACAATTCGAAAGGCCCTCTCCCATTCACGTCGGCGCCACCGATGCCGCCGAAATGTGCCGCCACCTTCAAACTCATCCGCTAGGCGGAGCAGTCGATCAGTCGACAGCTCTTCGAGTGATTGAATCTGCGGATGGTTGGCGGCGAGCCAGTGTAGAAAAAACAGCATGGTGAAGCCCGGAAGCACATTCATGAGTACATCCCCCAGTCCCTGACGGCTCGTGACGGCGGCCCACTACTCAGCGTTTCATGTGTCGTATTTGGCGGCCCAGACCCGCGCCGCCGCCAGGTTCGGCGCTGTCCCGACCGGCTGGTACCCAAAGCCGTCCCACTCCTCCAGCACGCGGGGCTCGTCTGGCCGGAGATGGCTGGCTCCGCCGTGCAGCGGCCGATGCCGCCGGGCCTGGTCCAGCGGCGGTCGCCGTCGCTTGTTATAGGCCGCCAGCGGTTCGTTGGGGTCCACCGACGGCACGGCGCGTGACGGCTATTCGGCGGTCCGGGGCGGCTGTGCTTGCCCAATGGCTTCTCCTGATGCTCTTGCTTTAGCTACGGCCGACGAGAATGCCACCCAGACACGTGATGCGGAATGCGCCCTGGTCCCGGATGATGCGCTCGGCCAGCTGTTCGGCCCGCTGGACCGTCTCGATGAACGGCACTCCCGGCTGCTCGGCCCAGGCTTCGTACGAGGCCAAGTGCGCCACGATGGGCGCGGGGTCGGTCAGCTCGATGACGCCCGGCAGCTCCAGCACCTGGATGTCGCTGAAAGCCATGGCCAGTAGCTCCGGGGCTTGCTCCAGCGAGAACCGGGCGCTCAACGACACCCGCGCCGGCCCTTCTGGCACCCCTAGGACGTCACCGGCGGCCCGCCGCCACAGCTGGTCCAACTCTCGCTTGTCGGTGTCGCTGTTGGTCGAGGCCACCAGCAAACCGCCGGGCTTGAGGACCCGGGCCAGCTCCGCGACCGTCGCCGGGATATCCCGAGCGTGGTACAGCATGTGCAGCGCCAGCACAGCTTCGGCCGTGTCGTCGGCGAAGGGCAGGGCCTGGGCCTCAGCCACGGCCACCGGGCCGGGTACGTCCGCCAGGATTCCCGCCGAGATGTCCAGCCCGATGACGTCCAGGTCGGGCCGGTCCTGCCGCAACCGCTTGATGAACTTGCCGTTGCCGCAGCCCACGTCCAGCACCCGGCCGCTGGTGTCTTTGAGCTCTTTGACGACCAGACCCGGCAGGTCGTACTGCGGCTGCTGCCAGCGGTAGATCGACTGCCGAGCAGCCAGATGGCGCTCATCACCGTAGGCGCTGGTGGCCAACAGCTTGGCGTCGGTCACGGCGGCGTTCTGCCGGTCAGTGTTGCTCACAACTGTCCATGTCCCGGGTCGGCCCACGCCCTCGCCGCCGCCAGGTTCGGCGCAGTCCCAACCGGCGTATAGCCAAAACCGTCCCACTCCTCCAGTACGCGAGGCTCGTCCGGCCGGAGATGACTGGCTCCACCGTGCAGCGGCCGATGCCGCAGGGCCTGGTCCATCGGCGGTCGCCGTCGCTTGTGGTAGGCCGCCAGCGGGTCATTCGCGTCAACCGACGGCACGGCGCGTGACGGCTGATTCGGCGGTCCCGGTCGACTGTGCTTGCCCATGGCGTTAAGCCGCGACCGTGGTGGGCCGGGCGGCAGCCAGGTCTTTGGCCCGCGTGCGGACGTCCTCCACCGCCGTTGTCCGGTACGGCCGGGCCGCCTCCAGCAAGGTGTTCAGCCGAGAGGCCACCAGGGTCGAGTCGACGCGGGCGACGTCGTCAAGGGCCTGCTGCGCCGCCTGGGCCGCCTGCTCGAGCTCACCTTCATCGAACAGGGCGGCAGCCAGGCCCACCCGGTCCATGACCCGGACCCGGTCAAACCCGGGCGCGCGCAGCTTCAACGCCTCTTGGAAGTAAACGCTGGCCGGCCGGTGGGGCCGGTCCAAGCCAGCGAGGTCACGGGCCGACACCGCCCGGGCTCCAGCGTGCTCGGCGGCGTCGAAGTAGGCCACCCACTCCGGTACCTCGTCGCTGGGGCCATCCGCTAGCAGCTCATCGGCCTGGCCCAAGTGCCGGTCGGCCTGGCGCTCATCACCCAGCGCCGCCTGGACCCGGCCAGTCTGCGAGGCCACCAGCGCCTTGACGGTCGGTTGCTCGGCCTTGGCCGCCGCCACTTCCAACAAACCGAGAGCATCCGTCGGTCGGCCCAGGTAGATCATCTGGTGGGACATGCGGGTGACGATCTCGACGCCCCGGTCCCGCTGCCCGGCTTCACTGGCCGCGTAGATGCCATACGACCAATACCGCTGGGCATGGGCGTAGCGGCCGGAGTCGTGGCTAACCCACCCGGCCAGCGCCGCCAGATCGGCCGTAGCGGCGAAGACGCGGGCTCGCAGGCTGCCCGGGATACCGTCTTGAATGCGGCTGGCGACCTCGGACAACTGGGCCACGATGGCGGACCGGTACAGGCCGCCGCCCTTGGAGGCGTCGGCCCGGGTGAAGAAGGTAGTGACTTCTTCCAAGGCCGTGACGGTGGCGGCGTCGAAGCCACGGGTAGCGCGGTTCAAGGGGCGGGCGATACCGCCCAGCATCCGCTCGGCGGCCAGGATCAGCGGAGCGCCAATGGCGAGCTTAAGCGTGTCGCGGCGGTTCATCAGCAGGTCCGTCTGCGTCCATCCGGCCAGGGTCTGGGCGGCCGCCTCGGTCAGCAGGGGAAGCTGGATCGTGTCCACGGTCGGCCCGGCAGCCGTCAGACCCAAGTCACTAGGAGTAAGGGGCTGACCGACCGCTTCCGAGAGTACCTGGGCCAGCAGCGCCGGCACCGGCGGCCGGGGTCGTTCGCCGTCGATCCAACGCCGGATGCGGGTGGTGTCGGGGGCGACTTGCCGGTGACCTTGGGCTTGGGCCAGCGATGCCACGCGGCGGGCAATCTCTCCCTGCGACAGGCCAGTAGCCGCGATCCACAGCCCCAGTTGAACGTTGCCCGCTTTGCTGGCCGTCACCGGTTCGCCCTCCCCGTCAAGCGTGTACGGAGCGTGGCATCTTCGCCACGGTTCGCGACCCCTACGGTACTGGTCAGGGCTGGTACGTGGGGTCGATTCTGCTGGAGCGGCAGCTAACCGGCTGTTGCGTAGACATGAGGGGAAGGGATTCGCATGACGACACTCACGCCCGAGGCTCCGTGGGCGATGCGGTTGGTGACGGACCGGCTGCCGACCAGCCCGCCGTCGTACGCGGCCGTGACGCTGGACGCCGCCACTCAGACCGCCCGTTACGCCGATGCCGCCGGCATGGCAGTGGAGATGGGCGGGCACGGCACCAGCCGCACCACGGGCACCGCCTCGGTGTCCGGTGGAGGCGACGGTCAGAACCCGCAGCCGCAGACCCAGGACGACCACACCACCGACTACGAATCGGACTAACCCCCATGGCCTCCACCGTCCTGGTTGTTACTGCCCTGGAAGATGTCACGGCGGATTGGGTTGTCTCAGCCCTGAACGAGCGGGCTGTGCCCGTGGTGCGGCTGGACCCGGCTGATATCGGGCCTGGTCTGACGTTCGCTGCTGGCATCGGTCCGGGGGCGGCCGCGTGGGCTGGGTCGTTACGGACCGCCAGCCGGGAGGTGGAGCTCGGAGCGGTGGCGGCGGTCTACTACCGCCGCCCCACTCCGTATGCCGCCCGGTTCGAGCATCTGTGCCCGCAGCAACGGGACTTCGCCGCCGCTGAGGCTAGGCACGGCCTGGGCGGCATCCTCAATCACCTGCATGGCGCGCTGTACGTCAATCATCCGTTGGCAGTCACCCGAGCTGACTTCAAGCCCGCTCAACTCCGACTCGCCGCCCAGCTCGGACTCAACATTCCGCCGACTCTCATCACCAACGACGTTGAGGCGGCCCGCAAGTTCGCCGCCGACCACGGCCCCATCATCTACAAGACCTTCCGTGGCCTGCCGCGATCTGACGATGAGCAGACTGGTGCCATCTGGACTCAAGCCGTCGACCCGGATGACTTCGATGACTCGCTGGCGGTGACCGCCCACCTGTTCCAGGCCGAGGTGCCCAAGACTGGTGACGTGCGAGTGACGGTGGTGGGCCGCCGGGTGTTCGCCCAGCAGTTGGCCGCCCCGGACGGGGCGCTCGACTGGCGCCGGGGTAATTGGGACGACCTGATTCACGCCCCCATCACCGTGCCGCCCCCGATTGAGGCGGCGCTGCACAGCTACCGGGCCGCCTTCGGCTTGGTCTTCGGCTGTTTCGACTTTGCCCTGACCGGCGATGGGGACGACCCGGACCATTGGACCTTCATCGAGTGCAATCCGAACGGCCAGTGGGGCTGGCTGCCTGACGCGCCGGCCATCACGGAAGCGTTCGCTGACATCCTCAGCCGCACGGAGGCGGCCCACCCATGACCCTGCCTACTGACGCTGACATCGACGCGGCCGAGCTGCGTGCCGCCATGACCGCCGCCCTGACTGGTGGGCTGTCCGATCCGGCCTGGCGAGCGGCCGTGGCTGAGGTACCGCGACATCGGTTCGTGCCGGGCTTCTACCTGCCCGCCGACGAGCCGGGTGAGCACGGGTTGACGGTCTGGGAGCCAGTCACCGCCGAACTCGACTACGGCCGGTGGTTGGCCACCGCCTACTCCGACACGACGCTGATGACGCAGTTCGACGGCGACGAGCCGGATTGGCAGCGACCGGCCCAGCGTCACGGTGGCGCGCCGACCTCCTCCTCCACCTTGCCGTCGCTGGTTGTCCGCATGTGGGCCGACGCCGAGGTCCAGGAGGGCCACTCGGTGCTGGAGATTGGTACCGGCACCGGCTACTCCACGGCCCTGGCCTGCCAGCGTCTTGGCTCCGCCGCGGTCACGTCGATTGAGGTTGACCCGCACCGGTTGGAGATGGCAGCTGGCGCGCTGTACGGCTCGGGCTACACCCCCACGCTGGCGGTGGCCGATGGCCTGTATGGCTACTGGCCCGAAGCCCCCTTCGACCGCGTCGTGGCCGCCTGTTCCTTCCGCGCGGTACCGCCGGCGCTCGTCGCTCAGACCCGGCCCGGCGGCAAGATTCTGCTGACCTTGAGCGGCTGGCTCTACGGCTACGCCCGCGTGCTGCTGACGGTCGGAGCCGACGGCACGGCCGAGGGCTCACTGCTGGGCGGCACCGTGTCGTTCATGTCGGCCCGGACCCACGCCGCGCCGGCCTTCGGCAATCCGGCTCATTGGGCCGCCAGCCTGCCCGAGACCGCCCGAGCCGCCCGCCACAGTCCCGAGCGAATCACCGCCGCCACCGAGGCAGCCTTCCATCTGCGGTTCCTGGCCCAGTGCGCCGGGCCGGATACGCAGCTGACCACCGTGGGTGAGGTGGTGCATCTGGTTGATGTCGTCAGCGGTTCGGCGGCCAGCCTGACGCCGGAGGGCGGCACCTGGCAGGTGCGCGAAAGCGGCCCGCTCCAGCTGTGGCAGCAGATCGAGACGGTTCTCGACGCCTACGACGCGGCTGGTCGGCCGAATCCCGAAGCGTTCCAGCTGTACGTGGACAACAGCAGCCAACAGCTGCGGCACTCACTCATGGCTGGCTTGTCGTTGCCGCGACCATGACCGACCTCCGCGTTGTACGCCCGGCCCGAATGTCATGAGTCAGGGCCGGGCTCCCCCTCATTCGTCACTCCCTCATGGGAGGCACTTCACCGTGTCGCAAGTTCGTCCTGCCCTGAGTCAGCTGGCCCTGGCTGATACCCCCAACGCCGCCGCCTGGGCTC
Source organism: Streptomyces sp. NPDC055287 (assembly GCF_053646035.1). Taxonomy (NCBI): domain Bacteria; kingdom Bacillati; phylum Actinomycetota; class Actinomycetes; order Kitasatosporales; family Streptomycetaceae; genus Streptomyces; species Streptomyces sp. NPDC055287. Next base: position 9,707 of record NZ_JBSHNE010000021.1, read on the forward strand.
GTCGCCACACCGTCGATGTTTTGCGGCATTGGCGGGTGCCGCCGGACTTCATTGAGACAGCCCGACTGCTCGTGTCGGAGCTGACAACCAACGCCATTCAGCATCCCCAGCCGTCGGCGGCCGGCTCACCGGAGCCGCGGACCCTGACCGTGACGCTACGGCTGGTGGGACCGCGGCTGTACTCGGAATCGATTGGGCCGCTTGACCGTACCGACCGGCCACCAAGCTCGGTCTTTCTGCCTCACACCTGGCCGGTGTAAAGCAGCATGGCTTGTCGGGGCAGGGGGCTTGTTCTTCTCGCCGGCGTAGGAGGCTGTCCCACACCGCCAGCGCGGCTCTAGGCAGCGGCGTAGGGGTTGATGATGCGGTGTGGGCGGCGGGCGGTCGCGAGGACGTGCTGGGGGAACTGCGGGCCCGCGACGTAGTGGCGGCCCTTGGTCTGCCCGACCGCGGTCAGCACGCCGGCCTTCGTCAATGCTTGCAGGTCCCGGGTCGCCTGCTGGGTGTTGATCGCTTCCTGCCGTTCGTAGCGCGAGCGTCGTACCCGGTTCACCATGGCCACCTCGTGCAGAGCGGTCACCTGCCGCTCGCTGATTCCGTGCGCCTCGGCGTGCTGCATCAGCTCGAGCCACACCTGGTTGGAGCGGTCGACCCGGTACTGCACCCGCTGCGTCTGCTCGTGGTAGGCGCGCAGGTTGAACTTGATCCAGGGCAGGGTGTCGCGCTCGGGCGAGTACACCGGCCCGCCGACCTCCCGCAGCACCTTGTAGTACTCCCAGGTGTTGCCGGGCATGCCAAGCCACTCCTCGATCGAGGAGAACTCGGGTGCCAGGACCCCGCCACGGGCGATCAGCAGAGTCTGCAGGGACCGGGACATGCGGCCGTTTCCGTCGGACCACGGGTGGATCTTCACCAGGTTCAGGTGTGCCATCGCCGCCCGGATCAGGAAATGCGCCCCGGTGTCGCCGTCGTTGAGCCAGTCCACCAGCTCGGCCATCAGGTCCGGCACCAGCTCCGGATCCGGGCCGTCGTAGTCGGTGGCGAGCTCATCCCCGGGCGCGGTGATCCGGATCGAGGTCTTGCGCCACTGCCCGGCGGTGCGCTGCGGGTGGTGGTGGCCCTGCAGCATCCAGTGCAGCGCGTTCAGCAGTTCCTTGCTGTACCGGAAGTCCTCGACGTCGTGGAGCGACTGGATATAGGTCATCGCCTGTTGGTAGGCGAGGGTCTCCGCCTTGTTCTCCTCGCTGGCGTCCACCTCGCGTTCGCCGTCCATCAGGTCTGCTACGTCCTTGGCGTCGACCTGGTAGCCCTCGATCGTGTTCGACGCCGCGATCGCGCTGGCGGTCAGCGCCTTACGTAGATCCTGGGTCCACTTCATCGGCGCCTGCTGCACCGCGTCACGCAACCGCTCACGCAGGCCGTCCACCTCTTCCAGCACCTTGATGTCGGAAGCGTCGAGGGCAGGAGTCTCATACAGCATGAGCCAATGATACCAGCTACCTATCATTGAGTGCGGTGGCTGCAGCTTGGCAGCTGCTCGGCTGATCGCCACATCGTCGACCTTGGGTCACCGCCGTACTCGCCGTTGCCGACGCCGACGACAACCAAGAGGTGAGCACGGCCGAATGGGAGCGGATGCTCGCCATCATGGGCATGGAACCGGAGACGGCGCATGCCAGGGCCTCGGACATCGACACCGACAACGACGGCGTGATCTCCCTGGACGAAGCCCTGCAGTCGGGCCTTCGGTTCTACACGACCGACGAGCCCCTGAACCCGAACGCGCTCGCGCTCTGAAACCGGAGCGCGAGATGTCCGCGGGAGGTCCCCAGGGGCTATCGCCGGGGGCCTCTCGTCTGGCCGCTACGGCGTTCAGAAGAACGGCCGCCCCGTAGCCAGAGCCGCCGACATCGGCTCAAGCACACCAGCGAGAACATAGCCAAGCCGTCTGAGGCGCGGGCTCCTGAACGAGCTTGTGGCCCGGGCTCAGGCCGAGGGTCTGCAGCTGACGGATGAGGGCGGACTGCTCCAGCAGCTGACGAAGCGGGCTGCTGGAGCAGTCCGCTCTCGAAGGCGAGATGAGCGATCACCTCGGCTATGACCGGCACGATCCGGCAGGGAAGAACGGTGAGAACTCCCGGAACGGGCAACGCTCCAAGACGGTCGTCACGAACGTCGGGCCCGTCGGAGCCGCCACCCCGTCGTCCGCGGCGCGGGAGGCGAGCCCCGAACCGCCCAAGGGCTGGCTCAAGGGGATCGGACGCCGCCGGTAGCCCCTGGCACCGCCCGGCGGGACGGCTCCCGAAGTCACCGCGCCACCAGGCGGGACGACCAGGGCCTGTCCGTTGCCACCGTCACCACCCGCCGTTCCGGGAGAACCCGAGGAACCACGGACGGGATCGCTCTTCGGGGTCGGGCACGCAGCCAGCCGCGGTACTCGCCATCCCACCGGTTCCGCCGCTGCCGCCTGTCGGCGCACATCTCCCCGGCCGTAGCCCGGTGGCCCACTACTGCGGTTCCATCACCGTCGACGACGAGCACGAATCGGCCCAGCTCGACGACCAGGGGGCACCGGCTGCTGCGAACCGCTGGCGTGGACGGAGCCGGGGTTGTAGGCGGTAATTGCCTCGGCGCCGCCCCGCGGGGCGGCGCCGAGGCCAAACAGGCAGGCGCTACGGGCCGTCACCGAAGGTCTCCGGGTCCTGCTTGGCCGTGACCTTGGCTAGAACACATGCCTGATCTGGACAGACATGCCGCCGGCGACCTCGGTCTGGGGGACGCCGGTGGGTTCGATCAGCACCACTCCGCGCCCTACGGGGCCGGAGAACTGCAGCTTGCCCCCCTGGTCCCCCACGGTCCCAGAGAAGTTGTACGGCCCAGAGGGGCCAGAGAAGTTGGCGCTAGCTCGGGCGACGACACGGCTGCTCAAGGCCGGTGCGTAGGTCCCTTCGGCCTCAAGGCCCCCGTCGGCGGAGGTAAGCCTGATCTGACCGTCGGGCATGAAAGAGACGGTCCCGTAAAACGTATCCCAGCGTTTTTGTCCCGCTTCGACACCGGCGGACGCGGGAGAGGCCGAAAGCAGGACCGAGAGCACCAGCGCGGCAGTACCGGCCAGGGACAGAGAGCGACGGGTGAGCGTTGCACGGGGCATGGGGAAACCGTTCGGCCGTACCCCGGCGGCTCCGGAGTGTACACCGCTTTCCTACCAGCGGCATCCGTCTCCCGCGCTCAGTGCGCGCCCGCGTTCACCCGTATACATGATCGGTATTTCCGCCCACCGGGTGCCCCCGGCGAACACCCTACCCCTACCCGCCACCGCCGCTGCCGCTACTCGGACCTGCGGCCCTCCCAACCCACCGCCCTGCGCTACCTCATACAACCGGCATGCCGCGGCGATCATGCTTCGTAAGCCCCTGACGACATCGCGGTTATAACCTCAGTCATAGGTGCTGTCGAGCGACGGCCGGTGCCTCCACTCCGGCTGGCGGGCATCACCTACGGCATTGGCCGCCGGTTGGCAAGGTCCGTGATGCAGGCGCGAGTTGAAAGCTGCTGTTCCAGGGCCTCGTTGGTCTCCATGAGCCGGTGATTCTCAATCTCCAGGACCTGGACGATCCGGGCCAGGAGCTGGGCCTGGGTGCGCAGGTCGTCGCGTTCGGCGCGGACGCGTGTCAGGTCCTGCTGCTGCTTGGCCGCGCGGGCCTGCGCGGCCTCGGGCACCGTTTTCGGGAGGGGATCGCGGGCCTTGATCAGGGCGCTACAAGGCCCCTGTAGAGGCTCGCCACCGCTTCGTCAGGCGCCCCAGGCTGCTGAATCAGGGCGATGCGCCCGTCCCGGGGGAACCGGATCACCGGGCTGGGGCGCTGCTGAGACGACACCGGCCAAGAGCCACTTCAGGAGTGGAAGTCGGCCGGCGTCCTGCCACCGGCGGGTAGCAGGGGCCGTGGTTGCGGGAAGGGCTACTGCACCAGCGCGGCGAGGGCCTGGTCGGCCATCTGCACGCCCATCGTGGCCGCGATCGTGGTGCCGGCCTCCAGGAGCTTGTCCTTGAGCTGGGTGGCGAACTGACGCAGGCGGCCCGGCTCAGGGTTCTCGGAGGTCGCTTCAGCGTGGAGGTCCTGGGCGACGCGCTCCAGCTCCACTCGGTTGGGTCGGACATGCCCAGGGTGGTGCTGACCTGGCCGATGTACCCCGCGAGCTGGGCGAACAGCGTCGGGTCGACGCCGTCGGTGTTTGTTCTGGGTGAAGTACTGCTGCTCGCCGATGATGACGCCCTTGGCGTTCGGCATGTAGTTGTTGCACGTGGTGCCGGGGCGGGGCTGGTTGATGTGGTCCTGCACGCTTCCTCCTGCCAGGGCGCAGCTGACGCCCTGGGGTGTGATGGCGACCGCAGCAGACGACCCTAGCGAGGTCATTACGCACAGCCCTGACCAGCAGCAACACACTCCACGCTGTACCGACCGGCAACCAACTGACCTGCACACTCACCAAAAACGACAGCACCAGATCGGCATCCATGTCACCACCCGAACCGCTCACAGCAACCAGCTGAACAGCACAGACACCGCAACCTACGCACTGACATCACGTTGCCGAATAACCACCGACAAATACGCGCAGATCATCACCTGGTGGCGGCGCTGGAGGCCCGGGGCGGTAGCCGGGGGCGCAGCGTGAATTGGTGGAGCTGGGCGGCATGGCGTCTGTCGGGAACCGCGGGCTCAGGCGCGCCGCTCCCGGCAGGCCTGCACGGACTTGATGCAGACCCACACGGCCAGGGTGAGGACGCCGGCCAGTACGACGACGCCGACAAGGAAGGGAATGATCATGCCGCCAGCATCTCAGGCGATCATCCATCGACCTCCAGTACCCCCGGCTGCGGGGTGGAGCACCTGGAAAAGCGCATGTCCGGGAGACGGTCCTGCCGCGCACCCACCCGCACACCACAGTCTGACTGGAGGCGCTCGGCGTGGTCAGCGTTCTGTGCCGGCGCGGAGTGGAGTTGTCCACCGGGCTGGTCGCTTTTGAGTGACGCCGGTGTGGCCTGCATTCCGCACATGGCCGTCTGAAAAACCACAGAAATTTGAGCATCGGGGAGGCGCGGAAATGTCAGCAATTCAGCTCAAGGAACACCAGGTAGATCAGCGGTCGGCGTTTCGTAAATGGGTAGGATTCCCTGCAAGGTCACCGGTGCCCCCGCAGGGTGCCCGGGGCACGATCGTGTCCGCGACCGGATCGAGTAAAACGATCACGGCCGCCGCGTGCGCGCTGGAGTCCTTCGCCGGCGGCCGGATCCTCGTCACCGTCCCAACCCTGGACCTGCTCGCGCAGACCGCCCAGGCGTGGCGCCTGGTCGGCCACACCGCCCCGATGGTCGCGGTGTGCTCACTGGAGAACGATGCAGTGCTGGGCTCGCTCGGGGTGCGCACCACCACCAACCCGATCCAGCTCGCCCTGTGGGCCGGGCAGGGGCCGGTCGTCGTGTTCGCCACGTACGCCTCTCTGGTGGACCGCGAGGACATCGACGCACCCGAGGGGCCAGCGGAAGGTTCGCGGGCCGCTGGAAGCCGCTCTGGCGGGCGGGGAACGGCTGTACGGCCAGCAGATGGCCCCGTTCGACCTCGCCATCATCGATGAGGCCCACGGAACCGCCGGTGATCTTGGTCGGCCCTGGGCCGCGATCCACGACAACGCCCGCATCCCCGCCGACTTCCGGCTCTACCTCACCGCCACCCCGCGCATCCTCGCCTCACCCCGCCCGCAGAAAGGCGCGGACGGCCAGGAGGTGGAGCTGGCATCGATGGGACAGGGCTCCCAGACCTACGGGCCGTGGCTTGCCGAGCTCGGGCTGAGCGAGAGCATCGAACGGGGCATCCTCGCCGGATTCGAAATCGACGTGCTCGAGATCCGCAACCCCTCGCCGGTTCTCGGGGAGTCCGAAGAGGCGCAGCGGGGCCGGCGCCTGGCGCTGCTGCAGACCGCGCTCCTCGAGCACGCCGCCGCGTACAACCTGCGCACCGTCATGACCTTCCACCAGAAGGTCGAGGAAGCCGCCGCGTTCGCGGAGAAACTGCCCCAGACGGCATCCGAGCTGTACATGAACGACGCCTCGGACGACGACCTGGCCGCCGCGGACAAGCTGCCGAAGTCCTCGATCGACGCCGAGTTCTACGAGCTGGAGGCCGGCCGCCACGTCCCGCCGGACCGGGTGTGGTCGGCGTGGCTTTGCGGCGACCACCTCGTGTCCGAGCGGCGCGAGGTCCTGCGCCAGTTCGCCAACGGCATCGACGCCAACAACCGGCGCGTGCACCGCGCGTTCCTCGCGAGCGTTCGCGTGCTCGGCGAAGGCGTGGACATCACCGGCGAGCGGGGAGTCGAGGCCGTCTGCTTCGCGGACACCCGCGGCTCGCAGGTGGAGATCGTGCAAAACATCGGCCGGGCGCTGAGGCTCAACAAGGACGGCACCACGAAGGTCGCGCGGATCATCGTGCCGGTGTTCCTGGAGCCCGGCGAGGACCCGACCGACATGGTCGCCAGCGCCAGCTTCCGCCCCCTTGTAGCCGTATTGCAGGGCCTGCGCAGTCATGATGAACGACTCGTCGAGCAGCTCGCCTCCCGTGCGCTCACCAGCGGTAAGCGCAAGGTTCACGTCCGGCGTGACGAGAACGGGCAGATCGTCGGGTCCGGCGGCGAGGGCGACGGCGAGGACCAGGAGGACGACACTCAGGCCGCCGCAGAAGCGGCCTTGCTCCACTTCTCCAGCCCGCGTGACGCGGCGACGATCGCGGCGTTCCTGCGCACCAGGGTCTACCGGCCCGAGTCACTGGTGTGGCTGGAGGGCTATCAGGCGCTGCTGCGCTGGCGGAAGGATAACGAGATCACCGGCCTCTACGCCGTGCCCTATGACGTGGAGACCGAGGTCGGCGTGACGAAGGACTTCCCCCTCGGGCGCTGGGTGCACCAGCAGAGGAAGGCGCTGCGGGCCGGTGAGCTGGAGGAGCGGCGCAAGACCCTGCTGGACGCCCCGGAGGCTGCGATGGTGTGGGAGCCGGGTGAGGAGGCGTGGGAGAACAAGCTCGCCGCGCTCCGGTCCTACCGGCGGGCCATGGGGCACCTCGCGCCGCGTCAGGACGCGGTGTGGGGCGAAGGCGAGGCGATGGTGCCGGTCGGGCAGCACATGGCCAACCTGCGCCGGAAGGGCGGCCTGGGCAAGGACGCGGAGCGGGCCGCCGTGCGCGCGCAGCAGCTGGCCGCAGTCGATGAGGACTGGAACTGCCCCTGGCCACTGGACTGGCAACGGCACTACCGCGTCCTCGCCGACCTCGTCGACGCCGACGGCCACCTGCCGGCCATCGAACCCGGCGTACTGTTCGAAGGCGACGACATCGGCAAATGGCTCCATCGGCAGAAGAACCCGGGCACCTGGAAGCTGCTGTCGACCGAGCAGCAGGAACGACTGACCAAGCTGGGCGTACAACCCGCTGAGGTACCGTCGCCCGCCCCGGCGGCCACCCGTGCGGCGAAGGGTCCGAGCAAGGCGCAGCAGGCGTTCCAGCGGGGCGTGCAGGCCCTCGCCCAGTGGGTGGAGCGAGAGGGCGACCGACCGGTGCCAAGGGGGCACAGCGAAGAGATCACGGTCGACGGTGAGCCGGAGCCGGTGATCGTGAAACTGGGCGTATGGATCTCCAACACCAAGGCCCGGCGCGACAAGCTCGATGCCGAGCAGCTCGCCGCCCTCGCCGAGGTCGGCGTGCAGTGGGCGGGACCGGTGCCGGCCGGTCGCTGAGCCGGACCGTACGAGGTCCCGGGCCACGATGCCCGGGACCTCGTGGGTGGGCCGTGCTGCAACGCGGTGATGCAACAGCGGCCCCGGCTGTTCTCTGTCATTGCGGTTCAGGGGTGCAACCCGATGCGGACCCGGCCTTTTAGGAAGCCGGGAGCCCGGTCTGGAGCAGGCCGCCGGGGCCGAGATTCAGAACGCTGGCGGGGCTTACGTCGATGTCCGGGAGTCTGATTGTGACCTTGCCGAAAAGGGGGTCATCAGCGGGAGCTGCTGATGCGGGAGCGACGGGCGTGAGAAGGGCGGCGAGAGTGAGGGCGAGAACGCCTGCCAGCCGCTTGAATGATGTGGCCATGCGACAGACGTACCCCGGCCGACCGGTGCCGTGCGGGAAAGTCACCCGATGGAGTACGGGTGCCTGCGGTCAGCCGATGGCACGCGCGGGCGGCATCCGGCCGCCCAATCCTGCTGAGGCTGCCGAAACGGGGTGCCGGCGGCGTGAGCGGTGTTCCGCCACACCCGCCCACAGAGGCGAGGAACACCCCACCCACCAGGCGGCAACAGCCTTCACCAGGAAAGCGGCACCCCAGTACACCGCCGCAGTCGGTGTCTGGACCACCAACACCTCCTTTGAAATGAGGGACCGAGGCGGGGCGATGAAGCATGCTGCGGATGACCCCAGTGACGTCGGTGCCGGGCCGGTGATGACGGCCAGGCGGTGGCCGTGGGCTTGCGTGGCCGGGTGCTGTGGGGATGCAGGCCGGGTTCAGCGCCGGTACATCACATACAGCTTGCCGTTGTGGGAAGCCGCGGCCGCCTCGTCCATGGGCTTGATGGCTCCCTGCCCGCTCACGTAGTGGGTGTCGCTCCGTGCGGAGGCGCTGCGGGTCGCCGCCCGCAGGGTGCCGTCGGTTGCGCGCAGGAAGATCCACAGCTTGCCGTCGTGGGAGGCCAAGGCCGGGCCGTGGGTGGCCTTCCACTGCCTCTGCACCTCGGCCTGGTGCCACTTGCCGCCGTTCGAGGCGCCGATGTAGAGGTTCTGGTCCAAGCCGGTGGCGGCTCGCCAGATGTGGCTGTGAGCGGTGGCCGAGGCGACGGGCTTTTCCACCGTCCACACGAGGTCGTCGCTGAAGGGGCCGTACCAGCGGCCGTCGTGGATGTCGTGGTAGAGCCTGCCGTTGGTGCCGACGTGCGTGAGCCACGCCTTGTTCTGATAGGCGGCCAGAGCCGGCGCGAAGTTGGGCTCGTATTTGGAGAACTGTGTGATCGAGCTCCAGTTGCCGGACTCGGTGAAGGTCCGCCAGTGCAGGGTGTAGTTCCTGCCGGTGACGGCGTAGAACAGCTTGCCGTCGACCGCGCACAGGGCGGGGGCGAAGTAGCTTTTGTCCCCGCCGATCGGCTCGGGCCTGCGCCACACCTGCCCCTCCAGGCGGGGGCCGTCGCGATCCGCGCGGTGGCCCGTACGTGAGGAGCCGTCATGCCCGACACCACCGCGCCGCTCACCCCGATGACCCCGCATGCGGCGAGCAGCGCGTTCAGCTACCTCCGGGCCGTCCAGGCCGCGGACGTCGAAGCCGCCCGCGAGTTCGCCGGCGCCGAGCCGCGGATGGCCGAGCTGCTCGTCGACGTCGTCAAACTCCCCTGACACATCCCAGCGACCGTCGTTGATCCGCAGGCCGGGGCGGGGACAGGCACTGAACGGACCCGCCTCCCCCCAGACCGAGGCAAACTGGATGCACGGCAGGGCAGACGGTCGCCTGCTACCGATCGCGCACACGATCAGTACGAGAACCCCAGGCCGAAACGCTGTACCACCCCAGCTGACCAGCAGCTTTCAAGATGGAACGGCCTCACTGTGAGCCGCCCCGGGCTCGACGAGGGACGGTTCGGGGTGGGAGCCCAGGGAGGTGTCATCGGGCTCTCCCAGCCCAAGGTTGTGGTACATCAGCGTCCCCCAAATCGTGACCTGATGCACTCCTGTCGTGGGCCGGTTGTCCACCTGGGCCAGGAACAGGGCGTCGCCTACGCAGACGGGGCATCCTCCGGCGGGATCGGGCCAGGCTTCGATGTCCTTGCCTACAATCCGCCGTTTTCCTGTCCACGCGTTGAAGAACCTCGTAATCAGCTCGATCAGATTGGCGGGGAGACCCTTCTCTGCGTGGATGCTGCCCAGGACGATCGCCGTGACGGTCAGGTCCCACGCGCCCTCGACGAATCGCAGGTCGCCGGAACCCGCGCTGCTGAATTCCGGTGCCGCGCCCGGCACCCTGCCACGGGTTTCCAGGCATCGTTGAATCGCCCCGAGCATCAGTTCCTGCTGCTCCAGACTCAGATGGGCGACTCTGGGCCTGCTCCACTCCACCATCCGCTGCACGAATTCAGCCGTTACGTGGGGCCTTGATTCACGCAGTACCGATGGCAGCGCGCCGAGCAGCATCAGCTCCCGGACCCTGTCATTGTCGTCACCCCGCCCACGCCAATGCGCGGTGATGTTCGCACCCCAGCTCTCGATCCTCGACTTGCACTCCTCCACCTCGGAGACGGTCAGGTCGTCGGTCGTCGCCTGCACCGCGTCCTTCATCTCGTCCCACACCTGGCGGAGCCTGGTCTTCAGCCTGGGAGTGTGGTCCCCGACAAGGAATCCGCGCATCCGCTCCTGATGGACAGGATCGAACGGCAGGTTGGTCCAAGAGTTGACGTGCTTCGCTCCCCGTACCAGGACCGCGACCATGTCCTCCGGCCACCCGTGCTCCTCGCCGAACCTTCTGATGGCGGCCTCGCCGGGGGCACGTCCCCGTACGTCAGCACTCCACCATTTGTGCGGGTGCTCGCCGCGATAGGCCGACCACATCACGCCTGCACAGTGGTGGGCTGCGATCACGGCATGCATGCGTTCAAGAGCGGCGTCGTTGTCCGGGTCCGCTCCTGCGACATCAACCGCGATGGGCATGCAGGCCAGAGCCCACATCGCGGTCCCTTTGCACCAAGCCTCGCCGGCCGAGGGTAACTCCCACTCGGTCACACCGTTCTGACGCAGCCATTTGAAGCCCTGGTGCACGGCTGCCGCACACATCTCGCCGAGCTTGCCAATCCATTCGGCTCCACTGGGCGTCCGGCACAGTCCCCGGAAGGCGCCGTGCAGGAAGGACGCCTGCAGGATCGCGAGCACCCGGAAGTCATCCGAGTCATCCAGGATCTCCAGCGGAGCTTGGCCATGGGCCAAGTAGCTGCCCTCGAAGTCGATGAAATCCTCGACACCCTCCACCCAGGCTTTGGTGCTGCCGTGCACCCTGTCCCGCAGCAACCCCAGCTGCTTAGCTTTCGCGACAGGGTCGGTGCACCGGTCGATCGCATGACAGTCGTCGTAGACGCCCGCCATGAAGCTGTCTTTCTCGTGGTCGTAGAGCCAGTCCGCCCAGATGTGGCCATAGCTGTAGTCGGATGAGGTTCCCACAGTCACTCCTGAGAGTCGCTTTCACTGGCCAGCCGGGAGCCCCGTTCGGTCAAGGCACCGGTGCTCGAAGATGTCGGATTTCCGGACTGGTCGGGGGGTCCTGTAACAGCGCGAGCCTGACATCCACCATCCCCAGGTTCGGGCCCAGATACCCCATCCGTGGCACCCATCTTGCTTGCCGACGCAGACCTGATCACGAGGCGGCTGTGGACACGGGGCCGACTGTGCGTGGGTGGGGGGCAGCAGGGACTGGTGTGACAACGCAGCACAGTTGGCAAATCAGCACCCTTGTTGGCAAGCAAGGCTGAAGTCGCTCTGTGATCACTCTGCGGAGCGGGGGTGTTGGCCGACGTTAACCCGACCGCAGAGTTTCCCGGCGTCGGGTAGCTCATTGATCTTCGGTGCGGTCATCCGGCCTCACGAAGACAACACGCCCCCCGACCGTTGTAGGGGGCGCCGGGCAAAGCCCAGCCAACTGAACGGAAGACCCGTATGCAAGCTCGCAAACGCTTGTCCGTCGCCACGATCGCCGTCGGTTGTGCCGCCCTCCTGGCCACTGCGGCTCCAGCGGACGCCGGGCCGTCCGCAGCCCAGGCCGCTCCGGTCGATGCCGTACAGGCATTCGCACAGCCTGGCGAGCACACTTTCACCGCACCCAAGGGGGCGAAGACAGTCATGATCGCCATTGTCGGGGCGGGTGGCGGAGGGGGCGGTGGCGGAGACGCGGTCGGCTCCGCTGCCGGAACCGGGAAAGGGGCAGGCGGCGGAGGGGGCGGCGGCGGCTCAGTGCTCCTCTGCGGCGGGCCCTCAAGGGAAGGGGCCAAGAACAAATTCATCGTTGGCGCCGGCGGCAAGGGAAGGTACAACGATGGTGTCGACGGCCACAACACCGAAGTTCGCTTCTCCGACGGACTTCTCATTGGGCGCGCAACGGGAGGTGGCCGAGCCACTGAGGCCCAGAAGGGCGTTCGCATCGGTTACGGCGGTGCTGGCGGTGCAGAAACCCGCTGCTTCCTCAGGCACCTCGAAAGTCCCGTGAAGCAACAGGGGCACAAGGGCGGGAATGGCTTCGGTCCCGGATCGCCGGGCAACGGCTACGGAGGCTACGGCGGAGCGCCCGGCCGTCAACTGAAAGCTTGCCCGCAGGCAGGCTTGGGCGGTCGTGGCGGCACCGGCGGTTACAGCGGACTCAATGTAAATTCACGCGGCCAAGACGGGTCGGACGGAGAGCCCGGCTGCGTTGTGGTTCTCATCAATGCCAAGAACACCACCGTCGACGATCTCTTCGTGTCGGAAGAGGCAGCCCCCGCAGAACCTGATGGGCAGCACGAAGGCGTCCCCGCCCTTGAGCCCGGGGACGAGGAATCCGCAGACTCCGGGGACGAGGTCTGAGCCTTTTCAGGAGTCGGTGTCGTGCTGGGTGGGCCGCCCGGGGAGCCCCGGGCGGCCCACCCAGTTCGTGACGAAGGCCCGGTGGCTTCTGCCGCCGATCACTGCACGTGACGACAGCTTGCCAACTAGCCCGCGTCATCCTCACCTACTCCGCCGGCGTGTGGGACGGCATCAGCGCCGACGGTTGGGAGAATTCCGTCCTGGCCGAGGCGCAGCGGGCGAAGCTGCGCCACCACCTGGACCGGGTGGCCGTCCCGGTCGGGGGCCGGCTGTTCCTCGCGGAATCCGCCGAAGGACTGAGCAGGGCGATCGGCGCCGCTGGCATCCTGACGGAGGTGCCACCCGCGGGAGACCGCCCTGGTGGATCTGGGGCTGTCGCAGCGGGCGCTGCGCGAAGTCCACGGCCGGCTCGACGACCTCACCACCCTCGTCACCGAACGGCTCACCACAGCCGCCCAGGCCGGACAGGTCCAGGGGCCGGCGGTCGGCGGTCGGCGGTCGGCGGTCGGCGGTCGGTGGTCGGTGGTCGGTGGTCGGTGGTCGGTGCCATCGTGGGCCAGGCCGTCGACGAGCTCCGCCGCGAACCGCTCCCCACTCCCGGCAACATCGCCGACGACACGGGCGGGGGTGACGGCGGCGCTCTGGAGTGGTCACTCACTGACACCCAGCGACATCCCGCTGACGCGAACGCGATACGGCGCCTAAGGCCGCCGGTTGCCTCCAGTACCGCCTGGGTGAGGTCCTGCTAGCCGGTGACGACGACCGTGTCGGCCCCGGCCTGCTTGAAGCAGGTCGCTCTTGGCCGCCGTACGCGTCGTGGCGATCGCATGGCTCGCTCCGAGGGTGACGGTCTCGCCCGGGTGGGCTTCGAACGAGCCTCCACCAGCCGGTGGGGGGCGAGCCGGCCCCCGACTGGGACACCCTCACCGCCAGCACGGGCCGTATCGCCCGTGCCTCGCTGAGCCACCGGGGCCAGAGCCGGTCCGGGCGGCCGGCCAGGGCCGTTCCGTGCCGGTTCTGGATGGTGTGGTGGGCCTTCGCGGTGGGTGCGCTAGCGTCCGGCGGCATGAAGAGAAAAGGGGTGGGACCCCGCCTGGCCGCCGTCGTGGCTGTTTCGGGGCTGTTGCTGGTGGGGTTGCCCGCGTCGTACTTCCTGACTGTCTACGGCTGTGGCGAGGAGGAGGACCGGCTCGCCGAAGTGATGGCCGGCGCGGCGGTGCTGGACGCGGCACCGGAAGGGACGGACGGCCGGGAGAAGAACCACTACCGGGAGTGCGACGACGACGATCGCTTCGTGGTCGTGGGGAAGCAGTACCGGTACGACCGTTCTTCGAACTTCGCCCTGGGACACTACCGCGAGGCTGCCCGGGCGGACGGGTGGCGGCCGCGGACCACAGCCGAGGGTGAGACGGTGCCCGGTTGTTTCACCAAAGCGATGGGCGGCACGACCGCTTACCTCGGTGTGGAGGGCCCGGAAGACGGCCTGCTTCATGTGGAGATAGTTGCGGACCGCGCAGGTTCGCCATGGTGCTGAGGAATCGATCAAGGCCGCTGGCCGTACCCAGCTGTGCCCATTCGGGTGTACGCCGACAGCGGTGGGAAGTCGCACTGTCGACTACGCGCGGTGACAGCGCAGGCTTTCGGCTGATCGGGTCCGGTCTGGGCAGAATACGAGTACCAGGGGCATCAGTCCCGTCTCCCGACGGAGGGCCGGTCAAGTGGGCAAGCGCGCACCATGCGAGCAGCTGAGCCAATTCGCGTGCGGCCGTCTCGAACAGCTGGAACCCAGTATCCGGCGGGACGACAGGATCGTCGCCGGAGTGAGCAGTTTTCTGGCCGGCCACGCCGAGACCCTTTCCCGCCTCGACGGATCAGGATGTGAATACGCTGCCGCCGGGGCGGACGACGGCCGCGGCATCGTGCGGCGCTGCACAGCCTCCGGCTCGCATCACCATCCCGGCTGCGAGGCGTGGATCAGGCCAGTACGCCCTGCCGCCGTGAAGGGCCGGCGCGGGTGAACACCGCTGCGGCCACCGGGCTGCTTCTCCTGATCGCCGCCGAACCGGAACTGCTTGCCGCGGCGCCCGCCGGGGCGGACCGCGACGAGCTGACCCACCGTGCACGCGACGAGGACCATCTGTGCCTGGGGTGCGGCGCACCGGCGCTCTGCGCCGTGATCGTCAACTCCCCCACGGCGGGGCCCCGCTGGCTCGACCTGTGCTCCGACTGCTGGTTCACCGTCCGCCTGGCCAACGACTCCCCACAGTTGCCCGGATGACCGCCCCAGCACCGAACCAGCGAAGCGATGGACCGTCAGGCAGTGACAATGTTCTGCGCGTACAGGGCTCTTGGCGCCTGTACGACGTCGAAGTGCACGCTCTGACCTTCGCGCAGTGCGAAGAGGTTCCGGTCGGCGATGTGTGAGAAGTGGGCAAACACTTGGGCGCCACCAGCCTGCTCGATGAAGCCGAAGCCCCTGGCCTCGTTGAACCACTTCACAGTTCCAGTGGCCATGCCGTACACCCCATTCTCTGAGCAGCGGTGATCATTTGCGGCCCGCCCGCCCGGAAGCGCACGAAGAGAAGCGAGTCCGCAACTCTTCTACGTGCGGGGGCACTTGCATATTGAGGTAGCACTGGAGCGAATCCCCACAATAGCATGACCCGCACATTCGACCGGCTGCCGCATATCGCTCATCCACCCGCCCATAAAACCCCTCCCCCCGCTTTGCCGCACTTTCAGTGCCGACGGGCTCACACAGTTAGCCCTTTTCGCGATTCCTTGTGGCGTCATTCAGGCTTGACGGCGCCTGCGCCCCGGTGATCCGGGTCAGCTCGGTATCACTGGCGCGGCCCTGGGAGTTGCGCGCTCCATCGTCGTCACCGCGCCGGCCGAGGGGTCCACCGAGTGAACCACGGGGTCGTGCAGGTAGCGGCGTACAAGAAGGTCGACGTCACGGTCCACGGCGGCCGAGAACAGCATCCGCTGGCCCTCGGGCCGCACTTGGTCGAGCAGTTGGGCGAGCTGCGGCATGAAGCCCATGTCGGCCATCTGGTCGGCCTCGTCGAGCACCGTGATGGCGACGCGGTCCAGACGGCAGTCGCCGCGCTCGATGAGGTCCCGCAGGCGCCCAGGCGTCGCCACGACCACCTCCGCACCGCCGCGCAGCGCAGTGTCCTGGCGGCCGATGGACATGCCGCCGACCACCGTGGTCAACCTCAGTCTCAACGACCGGGCATAGGGGGTGAGCGCGTCGGTCACCTGCTGGGCCAACTCACGCGTCGGTACCAGTACCAGAGCCAACGGCTGACGCGGCTCGGCCCGCTGCCCCGCCGTCCTCGCCAGCAAGGCCAGCCCGAAGGCCAGAGTCTTGCCCGAACCGGCACGCCCGCAGCCCAGGACGTCGCGCCCGGCCAGCGAATTCGGCAGCGTGGCACCCTGGATCGGGAACGGCACCGTGACCCCCTCCACACCAAGCGCGGCCAGCAGCGGAGCGGGCAGCTCCAGGTCCGCGAAGGCCCCGACGGCCGGCAGCACCGGCGTCGTGGTCACCGGAAGGACGAACTGCCCCTGCGGGGCGCCTGAACGACGCTCGAAGGCACCAGAGCGGCTCGGAGCGCCAGAACGGGCCGGAGCGCCGGAGCGGCCCCAACGTCCTGACCCGGCGGAAGCGCTGGTGCGGGTAGGGGAATGGCGGTCGTCCGGGCGAGCAGTGCGGTTCACTCAGAGCCTTCCTCGATGCGGCACGTATCAAGGAATTCCGGCACGGATGAGCAGCGCAGAGAACCGCAAGAACGAGCCGAAGTAAAGACGAAAACGAGACCGGCCGATGCGAAACATCTGAAGCCAGGTACATCGAAATGGTCCGGGCATGCCGAGAAAGCGGCGGGATACCGGATCAGGGGGCTCGGACGGACCTGCGTCCGGAGCCGTGGGTGGAGCGTCCGCCGTGCGGTGGGACAACCAGAGCACTTCCATTGGCTCGCGCGCGCACCGTCACGGCGCGGTCGGCGTGCCCTGGAGAAAACCTCTGACAAAACAACGAGCTGGGGCCCGCACCCCAAGGTGCGGGCCCCAGCTACGCCGTACGCTTCAGCGTCAGGCGGGGACGATGTTCTCGGCCTGCGGGCCCTTCTGGCCCTGCGTGACGTCGAAGTTCACCTTCTGGCCCTCCTGCAGCTCGCGGAAGCCCTGGGCGGCGATGTTCGAGTAGTGGGCGAAGACGTCAGCGCCGCCGCCGTCCTGCTCGATGAAGCCGAAGCCCTTTTCCGCGTTGAACCACTTCACGGTGCCAGATGCCATGTCATATCTCCTTGGGGGCAGTACCCGGGCTCGCCCTGTGCGAGCCCCGAGTCGCCGCGATGATCGCCCCGTCCGGAAAAAAAATTCCGGCATACAAAAATGCATCCACCGAACGAAGATCCGGCACATGCATTTGAAGTCTTTGGGAACCACAACTGCAACTGAGATCGACAGTAGCACGGATGAAATACTCAGGGGCGGAAATCGATACCGCTCCCCCGGATGCGACATAAACCCTCACTGCGCATTGCACTTAATCCTGCGCCTGCCGCGACAGATATTCAGTGGTGAGGACAGCAGCGCCCGCCAGGCCGGCAAGCACCACGACCGCCGGCTCGTCACCTTGCCGTGGCGCCGGAGCGTCTCCTGCCCCGGCGTCCGGGCCCCGGAGAACCTCCCCGACAAGCCCTGCCGTCGGTCTCAGCCGCCCGCCGGCAGTCCCGTCGTGCGCAGCCGCCCGGCCAACTGGGCCGATGCCGCACGGGGCACCTGCACCGCCAAGGCGGACAGCAGACCTTCCCAGGCGTCGAGGCGGCCCGCATCCACTGCTGTTCGGTACGCGCCGCAGGCCTCGGTTGTACGGCCTGCCTCCATGTACAGGGCCCCGAGCGCGGCGTACGC
Source organism: Streptomyces sp. NPDC055287 (assembly GCF_053646035.1). NCBI lineage: Bacteria > Bacillati > Actinomycetota > Actinomycetes > Kitasatosporales > Streptomycetaceae > Streptomyces > Streptomyces sp. NPDC055287. Next base: position 27,256 of record NZ_JBSHNE010000021.1, read on the forward strand.
GTCCGTGTCGCCGGCTTCTCCGCCACGCACGTAGCAACGTTCGGCCGCCGCGGTGTCGCCTCGCTCTTCGCGCACCCGTCCCAGTGCGGTCCATGCGTCAAAGGCGCCGAGAGCGGCGGCCCTTTCCACCGCTCGCCGGGATCCGTCGCGGTCTCCCCCTCGTTCCCGCATGCGGGCCAGTGCGGACCACGCCAGTGGAGAGCCCCGGTCGGCTGCCTGGTCCGCGGCGAGCTCCGCTCCTTCGGTGCCTCCGGCCCGTTCGCGGCTGCGGGCAAGGGTGATCCACGCGTCGACATCGCCCGCACGAGCCGCCTCCGCCGCGGCGCCTGCTGCTCCCGCGTCGTCGCCGCGTGCCTGGCGGGCCTCAGCCAAGGCGGTCCAGGCGTCCGGGTCGCCGGTGCGCGCCACCTGGGCAGCCGCTTCCTCCGCGGTGACGCTGTCGCCTTCGGACTCGGCGAGCAGGGCGAGATCGCGCCAAGCCGAGCTGACACCCAGGGCCGCTGCTTCGCGGTGAGCGGCGGCCGCCCCCGACCTGTCGCCGGCCCCGATCCGCAGTCGTGCCAGAAGTGACCACCCCTCGGCGTTGCCTGCCTCCGCGCCGTCCGCGGCGGCCCGTACGGCTGAAGCCTGATCGCCGCGCGACCAGTTCAGCCGCACCAGCAGCGCCCAGGCCGCGGTGACGCCCGCGTCCGCCGCGCGGGTCGCGTGTTCCGCCGCTCCCGGGAGGTCACCGGCTCGTTCGGCGACATGGGCGAGGCCCATGTGCCCCCACCCGTCGCCGACGGTCACCGCCCGCTCGAATGCCCCTGCTGCTTCCACTGCGCGGGCCGCCCGCATCCGCCCGAGGGTTCGCCAGGCGACGGCCTGTCCCACCGCGGCCGCCCGGGTCGCGACGGCGTCCGCCGCGGCCGTGTCACCCGCTTCCTCACGCATCCGGGCCATGGCCGCCCAGGCCCAAACGTCGCCCAGCTCGGCAGCGCGACAGTAGGCGGTGTAGGAGGCTTCCTTGTCGCCCATGCCCTCCCGTGAAACGGCGAGGGCCGCCCAGGCGGTGGGATCCGTTCCGGCCGTCTCCTCGGCCGCGTCCTTGCCTTCGGCCGTCTCCCGCAGCACCGCCCAGGCCGCCCGCGCCCGCCCGTCGCCCAGTTCGACGGCCTGCGCGTACAACGGAGCCGCCCAGCTGTAGCGACGCCGCTCCTCCGCGGCCCGCCCGAGCGCGTAGGCGTCATCGGCGGTCCTGGCCCACCGCGCCGCTTCCCAGAACTCGGCAGGCGGCGCCCGATGCGCCCTGACACGGCGCACGTGCTGCTCGAGATAGTCGTCCGGCCGGTAGCTGTCGGGCTCCCCCACGCCCGGCTCGTGCCGGTCCGCGACCAGAGGCGTGGGGCCGCCGCCCGCGGTCGTGAGCGCGCCGATCGCCGCCGGGAACCACTCCTTTCCCGCCGTCGCGCGGGCGGTGGAGTCCATGAAGCCGGCCGCGGCCTCCATCAGCAGCCGAGCCGGCACGGCGCTCGCGTGTCCGAGCCTGCGCGCCTCGACAGCCGCCGTCAGCACGGCGTGTTCGGGCGCGGTGAACCAGTGGTCCGGGCCCAGCTCCCAGCGGCGAACCAACTCCGGTCCGCCAGTGAGATGTTGGAGCACCCGGTTCCCTGCCCCGGCCGCGCGCACAGCGGCCGCCATGCGCGGATCACGGGCCGCGGCTCCGGCGATGCTCGAGACATGGCTGGCCAGCGTGTCCGGCACCCCGATCGTCGCGTGGCGTCCGGTCAGCAGCGCCCGTGCGTGCGGGGACTCTTCCGCTTCGTTCCCGCGGTTCTCGGTCAGCCGCCTCACGTGTTCGGGCCACATGGTGCCCACGACCGCGAGCGGTGCCACCTGGTCGAGCAGGCGCCCCAGTGCTCGGGCGGCCCGCTCCCCGGACGCGCCGGTCAGATAGCGCTGTGTCTCGTTCAGCCAGAGCACGGTTCGTGGGTCTATGGCCCCGGCCTCGATCCACTGGGTCAGTTCCTCCGCGTCCGCGGGGAACAGCACTGGCCAGTCCGGCAGAACGGCGGCCACCGCCTCGTAGGCGGCACGCGTCTTGCCGCTCGCCGAACGGCCCACCAGGAGAGCGAGCACCGCATCGTTCGTCGCCGCCGTGCGGGCCAGACGCTGCCGCAGGGTCTCGTCGTGCGGGCGCTCGATGTACTCCGGCAACGGGAGGTCCAGTGTCCCGTCGAGTCCAGGGGCAGGATGCACTCCCAGGCGTAAGGGATCCCACTCGGCGGCGGTGCGCAGGCGAACCACCCGCTCCTGTCCCGCTCGTGCCCACAGCGTCCGCACTTCGGCCGTCACCGTGTCCGGATCCTCGCCGGCCATTTCTGCGAGTGCCGCGGCGAGAGACACCGTGGCCTGCAGTGAAGCCGGTCTCTCGGTGAACAGCAGCTGCGCAATGGCGTCCTGCGCAGCTTCACTTGCCGCTCCTTCGCCTGCCGAGAGGCTGCCTGCCGAGCTGGCGTCGGCCACGACAATGGCGGGAAGAGACCCCGCGACGGGCCGGCCCGCCGCCTGATACAGGACATGGAGCCGCTGCCGCAAGGTGCGCAGCGGCCCCGGGGGCAGACGCGCCGGCACGGGAGGGTGCGCACCGGACGCCGGCTCCGCTGTCCGGTCAGCTCGTTCAGGCCGATCACCGTCAGACATTCGGTACCTGTCGCCTCCCGTCGCGCAGCACTTCACGTCGACCCGAATCCTATGCGGAGGGGGCGAGATCAGCCCGCGCCGAGCCTCCTGCCGAGTTGCGTCCCTGGGGACTCTCGCCCGAGGAACTCAACAGCCCGGTCGACTGTGTCGAACCGGGAAAACACCGTGGCCAATCCGGTAGTTCTGAAAATACTCAGCACGTTCTCGGACGACACGACCAGGGCCATGGAGCCGTCGTGGGCGCGGATGCGCTTCAACGCTCCGACGAGCACGCCCAGCCCTGTCGAGTCGAGATATTCTATTGCTGTCAGGTCCACAACCAGGCAGTGCCTGCCCTGGTTGACCAGGTCCCACAGTGCCTGGCGTATGCGCGGTGCGGTGTAGACGTCCATCTCTTCGAGCGTGACCTTCACCAGGGTGATGTCCTCGGACAGATGCTCGTACGAAAAGTCACCCGATACGACGACGCTGCCGGTCGTGACGGAGACGACGGCTCCGGAATCCTTGGTCCGGAGTCGCTGGGCGGCCCTCGCCTCTATCGCCGCGAGTCTCTCCTCGACGGTCGTCTCCGCGAAGTCGGCCGAGAGCGTCCCGACCGCGCTCACCGCAGTGTCATGGATGCGGAAGACCCTATTGAGGCCACAAGCGATCAGCTTGGTACGCACCCGCTCGCTCGTCACCACCAACGCGAGCTCGCCGCCCTTGAAGTGAACCCGTTTCAGGCCTCCGACCAGCACCGCCGCTCCCGTGCCGTCGATGTCGTCCATCGTGCTCAGGTCCACGGCCAGGATCAGCCGTCCCCCATCCGCCAGGTCCGACAGCGTGTTGCGCAGAACAGGTGCGGAGTAGAGGTCGAGCGCGCCACCTTGCCCGTCACCCCCGACCCGGACCAGAGTGACGCCTCCGGGTAGATGCTCGTACGACACCTTCAGATCTGTCACGGCGCCACCGGCGGAGGGGGAGGGACCCTGCCAAGGAGTTCCAATGCGCGCGGCACGCTCTCGGACACGGTGATGAGGTGGTCGACGCCGAGGGTGCGCAGCAACTTCCGTGGGCGTCCACCTGCGGCCACCAAAGCCAGTGAACCGTGATGCGCCCGGCAGCGTTTCAATGCGGCGACGATCACGGCGAGCGCACCGCTGTCGAGATGGCCCACTGCGTTCAGGTCGAGAATCAGGGAGAATCGCCCTTGGCGCACCAAATCGACAAGAAGGATGCGCAATGTGGGCGCATTGTCGTTGGCCAAGGAGCCCGCAAGGCTCACCAGAGTGACCTCATCCGTGATGTGCTCGACCGAAGCCGAATAGTCGTCCACCTGGCCCCCGCTTCATGCGTTTCAGCTCAGCGAATCAGTTTGTCACGCAACTGATGTGCGGCAAGCGGGAATTCGATCGACCGCGACCATGCGGATCGCACCCGCCCCAGTACAGGCTACGTGGGGGTGAGCGCCGCGCGAGCCGCCGTCAGAAAGGCTTCCTGCGCAGTGGAATACCGGGTTCCGGGAGCCGTGGGGCCGAGTGAGTCCTTCAGGGCCTCCGCCGCAGTTGCCACGGGCCCGGGACCTTCGAGGCGGATCACGTCGAGTGCTTCACCCACCGCGCCCACGGCAGAGTCGTAAGCCTGTCGGCACGGCGACTCATTGGCGCTGCCGAGGGCGTTCTGCCAGGCCAGATACGCCTTGTGAGCCGTGTCGGCACGGCCCAGGCAGGTGACGTAGGCCGCTCGCCGCACATCACGCTGACCGGCGAGCATCTGCTCGTTCAGGGTCCTGCGCGCGACATCGAGCTGCGCCGTGGCCTGGAGCTGCCCGGCGTCCCACGCGGCAGCCGCCTGCTGCCTGCCGGCCTCCCACGCAGCGGCCGCCTGGCGCTCGCCGGCCGCCCAGGCAGCTGCCGCCTGCCGCGCGGCGGCGTCCACGGCGGCCTGCGCCTGCTTCTTCGCGGCGAGAAGGGTGAACAGCCCCGTCACCATTCCGCCGCCGATCGCGGCCCCTGCGGCGATCAGCGCCGTCACGACTGCTTCGTCCACCGTGCCCCTCCCCCGGATCAGCGCAGTCTCTCATCACTGATGCCGTCGCACACGAAGGCCGCTCAAAGACGGGCCTTACCCACATCCGCGCGTACGGACCTCGTTGAGCTTTGCGACATGCCCAAGTGACCTTCCAGCAGGGCCAGTTGCGCTCGGCAGACACAGCAATGGCTCAGGCAAGAGCACCTGCGCGAGATGGACGCCGCGCGAGCCTCCGACGCCGATCGTGTCATCGCCGATCTGCCGTAAACCGTGGCCTGTACAAGCAGGCGCCTCTGCTTCTCCTGGACGAGCCGACTGCGGGCATGGACCCGACGTCCGGGAGTCTGCCAGGAGAAGGACTGTGACGCCCAGCCCAGTCGGCTGGGCGTACCGGGGGTTAGCCCTACCTGGAGCTGGGCGGGTAGCAGGATCGTCCCGGCCGGTCGCCTCCAGAAAAGCTGGGCCCAGCACATACCGCTGGTTTCCCGACGATTCCGTAGGAGTTGGCTCGTGCGTGAGCAGGCATGGCAGAGGTTTCGTTCTTCCGGGCGGCGGCGGGGCGGTCGGCGCAGAGCCGTGCCGGTCGCGGCCGCGGTGGCCGTGGGCGTCATGACGACGGGTGTTCTGGCGCCGCCCGCGGCGTCCGCTGCCGCCAGGCCGGACACCGTCCAGCAGGGCCTGAGCGCGCTGGTGCACTCCGATGGCCTGCCCGCTGCGCTGGCGAGCGTCAAGGACCGTGGGGGCCGCACTCGTACGTACACCGCGGGGGTGGGCGACCTGGCCACCGGCTCGAAGGTGCCCAAGGACGGTCAGGTGCGGATCGGCAGCAGCACCAAGACGTTCACCGCGGTGGTCGTGCTGCAACTGGTCGGTGAAGGGAGGATCGGCCTCGACGCCACGGTCGACACCTATCTGCCGGGCCTCGTCCGTGGGGAGGGGATCGACGGACGCCGCATCACCGTCCGTCAGCTCCTGCAGCACACCAGCGGACTTCCCGACTACGAAAAGTACGTCGAGGACGACATCCTTCAACACCGGTACTTCGAACCCCGCGACCTGCTCGACATCGCTCTCCAGCGCAAGGCCGACTTCGCCCCCGGGACGGACTGGAAGTACAGCAACACGAATTACGTGCTGGCCGGCCTGATCGTCCAGAAGGTCACCGGCCGGCCCCTCGCCGAGGAGATGGACCGCCGCGTCATCAAACGCATCGGGCTGCGCCACACCTATTTCCCCGCCCCCGGTGACATGACCATCCGAGAACCCCATCCCAAGGGCTACCGGGGGGATGCAGCAGGCGCGCCTCTGCGCGACGTCACGGAAATCGACCCCTCCGCGGCCTGGGCGGCGGGCCAGGTGATCTCCACCAACTCCGACCTCAACCGGTTCTTCACCGCGCTCCTGGCCGGCCGCCTCCTCCCGGCGGCCCAGCTCACCCAGATGCGCACCACCGTTCCTCTCGGGGACACCGGCGCCGGCTACGGACTCGGGCTCATGAGCAGGCCGCTGTCGTGCGGCGGTGTCTACTGGGGCCACGGCGGTGACATCGAGGGATACGAAACCCGGGGTGGAGTCACCGACGACGGCCGCGCCGCCAGTGTCGCGATGACCAGCATCCCGACCGACGGCGCAGCCACGAAGCATCTCGAGAGTGTCGTGGACACGGCCCTGTGCCGTTGAACCGCGCCTCCTGGCGACTGTCCGGCGGGGGTCAGGGGCGGGGCCAGAGACGTACGGCAGCAACGTTCACGGTGTCGTGCAAGGCGTGCGCCCTCTTGTCACGGTGATGCGTACGCTTTGTCCCCGCTCACTTCGTCCGGCCGGTGCGAGGGTGCCCGCCCCGGCCGGACTGGCACGCGGATGCGTTCCAGGAACGGGGAGGGCCGCCCCGAGAGGGTGCCGGCACTACTTGGTCAGCACCGCCTGCATGACCTGCTTGGCGATCGGGGAGCCCAGCTTGCCGCCGGAGATGTCGCCGCGCGAGATGTCCATGTCCGTCGGGTCGATGAAGACGGCCACAGCCACCGAGGCACCGTCGGCATTCTTGCCGTACGAGACGAACCAGCCGTACGGCACCTCGTCGCGGACGTTGGTGCCGCGCTGCGCCGTGCCGGTCTTTCCGCCGACGGTGATGCCGTCGATCAGCGCGCCCTTGGCACTGCCTTCGCGGGCGGTGAACTCCATCATCTCGCGCACGCTGCCGGCGGTCTCCTCGGAGATCGCCTGGCTCTTGAGCTTCGGCTCGTGCTCCTCGATCGGCGACAGGTCGGGACCGACCAGTTTCTCGACGATGTACGGCTGCATCAGCTTGCCGCCGTTGGCGATGGCGGCCGTCACCATGGCCATCTGCATCGGCGTGCTGGTGAGACTTCCCTGGCCCATACCGGTCAGCGCAGTGCCCGGCTTGTCGAGGCGCTCCGGGTAGAGGCTCTTGTACGCCAGCAGGTCGCCGAAGTCCTCGGAGTAGACGTCCTCGTTGAAGCCGAACTTCTGCGCCGTCTCCCTCATCTTGTCCGGTCCCAGCTTGGACGCGGCGTCCAGGAACACGTTGTTGCAGGAGTACTGCATGGCCGTCTTCAGCGACGCCTTGTCGCACACCCCGTCACCGGCCTCGCTGCCGATCCGGTTCGTGGAGAGCGGCAGGGGGTACGGCGACGGCGCGTCGGACGGGGCGTCGATGTCTGTGACCACGCCGTGCTCGAGGGCGGCGGCGGCCGTAAGGATCTTGAAGGTCGACCCCGGCGGGTAGGTCTCACGCAGCGCCCGGTTCGCCAGCGGCTTGCTCTTGTCGGCGTCCAGCGCCTTGAACCGGTCGCCCTCCTTGAATGTCACCCCGGCGAACACCGACGGGTCGTACGACGGCGCGGAGGCCAGCGCGAGCACCTTGCCGGTGTCCGGTTCGAGGGCGACGACAGCGCCGCGCGCGCCGAGGTCGGTCAGCCCCTTGTACGCGGCCTTCTGCGCCTTGGGGTCGATGGTGGTGACGACGGATCCGCCGCGCAGCGGCTTTCCGGTGAGGAGGTCCCGCGCACGCTGGAACGCGAACCGGTCGTCCTGGCCGCTGAGCACCGAGTCGTATGTCTTCTCCAGCAGGGACATCCCCACGGCCTGCGAGGCGAATCCGGTGACGGGAGCGTACATGGGCCCGTCCGTGAAGGTCCGCTTGTACTTGAAGTCCTGCCCGGCCACTTCCTTCGAGCCGGTCACGGGGCGGCCGCCGACAATGATGTCCCCGCGGGGCTCCGCGAACTGGGCGATTTTCACCCGCGGGTTGTTCTCGTGCTGCGCGAGGGACTCCCCCTGTACGAACTGCACCCAGTTGACCCGCAGCAGCAGAGCCGTGATCAGGATTCCGCAGAAAATCGCCACGCGTCTCAGCGGCCTGTTCATTGATGCCCCACCCCTCCACGCCCGCTCCACCGCATGCGTGTCCGAAAAGATCTTCTGGGGAAAGACGATGAACATGAAGGTCTGGTTGCGTACAGAGGCGTCCCAGCAGGACGAGACCAACCTCAACCCCTGTGGATCCAGGCGTTTCCGTACGGCTTGCGCGCCAGGCTCGGCGCCGTGCGGCTCGCCTAGCCGTTTGCCTCGATCCGTGCGTCGAGTTCCTTGACCTGCCGCTTGAGGGCGACGGTCCGGTAGCTCTCCTCCACCCACTCACAGAGCACCTCGGCCGCCGGCGCTCCCTTCTCCCCCAGGGGCACGGAGACCCAGCCCGCCTTGCCGAGTCCGTAACCGGTGGGCTCAGCCCCCGGCGCGGTCATCGCGTGGCCGTGCAGCGCCTCGTCCTTCAGCTTGACGGAGAGACCCGGGGGCTGGGGCCCCTCGGCGTTGCCGAGAAAGACGAAGATCTTCCTGTTGACCTTCATTACGCAGTCATCGGGGCCCCAGGGGAACTCTTCCACAGCTCCCGGCAGCCCGAGAGCGAACGCCCGCACCGCCTCCCACTTGCGCACCGGAGCCTTCACGACGCCTCCTCCTACCCAGTCACCCTGCCTCACCCGGACAGCCGCTTCTCACGCTAGCCGGAGCGAGCGAGGGCATCCGGCAAGAGCAGCCGCACCGGATCCGACGAGTCGGCTCGCATCGCGCGGACGACGTCGTGGTTCGTCGGCGCCACCTCAACGCAAGAGACGGACACGAGGATCACGGTGCTCTACGCGACCCCCTGCCCCAACGATTACTCAAGCGTGCTGCATGGCCGTGTGTCCACAGAAGTCCCGCGCACGCTCGTCGCCCTCCTCCGGAGGATCGAAGCTCGAGCACGTGCAGACATAGCAGTACAGGAGGTCGCCCGGCTCATAACCTGCGTCCTGCACGCATGCGTCGGCAGTCTCATGGACCGCCGCTTGTGCTTCTCCAACTCAGCGAAATCGGCTGCGTTCTGCTTGAAGGCTTCGCGCTGGGCGTCCCTCAGATTCGCTTGGGGATCCATGGCGTCTCCCGGAAGAGAGCGACGCAAGCCCCTGAATCAACCGTAACCAAGCCAAGATATGTCCGCACTCCAGCCGCCGGTACGCCGTGCCGCTCAGCGTCACTGGACGGACGAGGAACCGCTCATGATAGCGATGGAGCTCACTTGCCCCGCGTGCCAGGACTTCGGGGTCGCGTCCGCCGCTCCTGCTGAGGTACGCCACCGACTGTGGAAATCTGAATCAAGTCATTGCGACTCGAAGCGATCGCGGCCATCGTGACGCCTGCGGCGTGCTGTCAGCGGTCCAGCGCGGGAAGGCCGGCCAGTCCCGTGTCGTACAGGATGCGGTCGACCGTCTCGGTCAGGGTGCTGTCGGTGCCGATGACCGTCTCGGTACCGCCCGGCAGCAGATCGAGGTGCCGGTACCAGTCGCGCAGGTCCGCCTCGCCGACCTCGTCCGCAATGGGCTTGGTGGCATGCCGGGCGAGCGTCTCGGCGAGCGGCACATGCAGGTAGTAGCCGTGCGTCGGGCCGCGATGGTCGGCGCGCAACTGGGCGAGCGTGTCCCCGTAGTGGTCGGCGTAGAGGATGCCTTCGAGTACGACGTGGTATCCGGCGTCCAGGGCGTAGCGGGCGACGGTGTCGATCAGGCCGATGTTCGCCGCTCCGGGCCGGTCGCGTTCACGCAGGACGATCCTGCGGAGGTTGTCCTGGCCGACAAGGGCCAGGCCCCGGCCGAAGCGGGCCCGGATGCCGGCGGCAACCGACGATTTGCCCGAAGCGCTGTTCCCCCGCAGGACAACCAGCCTCGTGTTCTCGGTGCCCACCATCACCCGCACGAGGCTACCGGCAGCGCCGCCTGCCGACCGACGCTTGTCGTCGACCAGCCAGGCGCGGTGCCGGCATCGCCGAGCTGAGTTGCGAACAGCGCGACCTGGCTCACGATAAGAGGGGCCGAAGCCAACCGGAAGGAAGATCCCATGGTAAGTCTGACCCGCACTGAGCAAAAAGAAATGTTGAACGTCGATGTTTTCGACGTTGAGCTGGACGAGGGAGAGATGAGTGCGCTCCTCGCGGCTCCGGAGAAGTTCATCAGAGAATATCTCGAGCGTGAAGGTCACACGGTCAACAGTCTGCTGATTGACACACGTCTGCTGAACGGGGAAGGCTGCCCCGGGGGCAGCCAGAGACTCGTCCATTCTCGCGCCGACGACTGGACCTTTTCCTCGCATTACTGGCAATGCGTGCCGTTGATGTGACAGTCGTGGAGTGGCCAAGAGGGCAGCCACGGTTCACGAGCAGCGTGGACTGCGGTGGGAGTGGCCGCGCGACCTGGTGGCGCCCCCTCGGGACACGGCTCAGTCGCCCGCGCGGTCCAGCTCCTCGTCGAGAGCAAGCGCCGCCATGATGAGCGCAACGTGGGTGAACGCCTGCGGGAAGTTGCCCAGTTGCTCGCCGGTCGGCCCGATCTCCTCGGCGAAGAGGCCGACGTGGTTGGCGTAGGTGAGCATCTTGTCGAACGCGTACCGCGCCATACCCAGCCTGTCCGCGCGGGCGAGGGCCCCGGCGTACAGGAAGCTGCACAGCGAGAAGGTGCCCTCGTCGCCGCGGAGCCCGTCGGGTGAGGCGAGCGGGTCGTAGCGGTGGACGAGGCTGTCGGAGACCAGCTCGGCCTCCATGGCGTCCAGGGTCGACAGCCAGCGCCGGTCCTTCGGGGAGAGGAACCCCACGACCGGCATCAGCAGAAGGGACGCGTCCAGGACCTCGCTGTCGTAGTGCTGTACGAACGCCTCGCGCCGGGCACTCCAGCCTCGCTCCATCACCTGCTCGAAGATGGCGTCCCGGGCCGCGGTCCACCCGGCGACATCGGCGGGCCGGGCCAGCTCGCCGGCCAGACGGATGCCTCGGTCGAAGGCCGTCCAGCACATCAGGCGGCTGAAGGTGAAGTGGCGGCGGCCGCCCCGGGTCTCCCAGATGCCTTCGTCGGGGCGGTCCCAGGTGCGGGCCAGCCAGTCGAGCAGGGCACTGAGGTTGCGCCAGCCGTCGTACCCGGCGAGCTGGGCCACGTCGTGGGCGTGGCTCAGCGCGTACGCCACCTCGCCGTAGATGTCGAGCTGGAGCTGGCCGGCGGCGTCGTTGCCGACCCGTACCGGAGCTGAGCCACGGTAGCCCTCCAAGTGGTCGAGGACCTCCTCGCCCAGGTGCGGGTCGCCGTCCACCCGGTACATGATCTGGAGTGGCTCGCCCGTGACCGTCGCGCCCGCCGCGACGCGCGCGCCCAGCCAGCGCCGGAAGGCGTTCGCCTCCTCCTCGTACCCGAGGTCCAGCAGCGCCTTCACCGATAGGGACGCGTCCCGCACCCAGGTGTAGCGGTAGTCCCAGTTGCGTTCGCCACCCAGGCGTTCCGGGAGCCCGGCGGTGACGGCGGCCACGGGCGCGCCGGTGGGGGCGTACGTCATCAGCTTGAGCGTGATCGCGGAACGGTTGACCACCTGCTGCCAGCGGCCCCGGTACCGGCTGCGGAGTACCCAGCGGTGCCAGTGGTCGTACGTGGTCCGGAAGTCGTGCCGGACGGCGGCCTCGGTCGGTCGCGGCGGGGGCTCGGCGTCCTGGCCGGGGCACACGGTCAGTACCGCCGCCGCCCGCTGTCCCTGGCGGAGCGTCAGGTCGGCACGTACGTCCTGTTCCTCGTGCACCAGTTCCACGGGCTCCGCCACGTCCCGGCCGATGTGCAGGAAGACCGTCGTGTCCGGACCGGTGAAGCGGACCGTGTCCTGGTCCATGTCGAGCTGGTGCGCCCCGCGGCCGTAGTCGAACCGGGGGCGGCAGGAGAGCCGGAAGCGGATCGTGCCGCGGGTTACGCGCATGACCCTGATGATGCGGTGGCGGCCTTCGGGGTCGTCGGCGTCATCGAGCGGCATGAAGTCGACGACCTCGCCGACGCCTTCCTCCGTCATGAACCGCGTCACCAGGATGGCGGTGTCGGCGAGGTAGAGCTGACGCGTCGTCGTGTCGTCCGCTTCCGGGGTGATGGCGAAGTGGCCGCCCCGGTCGTGGTCGAGCAGGGCCGCGAAAACACTGGGCGAGTCGAAGCGTGGTGCGCAGAACCAGTCGAGAACTCCGTCCGACGAGATCAGCGCGGCCGTCCGGAGGTCGCCGATGAGTCCGTGGTCGGCGATCGGTGGGTAACGGCGCATGGCGTTCCCTTCGCGAGCTCGCCCGTCTCCTCACGCTACGTCGGGGTACGCCGCCTTGCATGCGGGACGGTCTGGCGCCCTGCATGCGGGACGGTCCGGCCGGGCGTGGTCACTTTGCGGGGAGCCGGCCTCACAGCCCTACGGCATCAACTGAGCACCCGCGCCCTGTTAGATCATGTGTGTGGCAACCTCCCCGCGGCTCTCAGCCCTGGGGCTGCGCAGGCTCCGCATCCTTGGACAGGGGGACCTGTCCGGTGTTTTCAACGTGCCGGGCCGCAACCCAGACGGGCTTGTCGCGCAGCAGGTACCAGATGCCGTTGCCGTCGATGACCTGGGCACGGACCTTGCTCTAGGCTGGCGGAGCCCATGCCACCCGGGCAAGTGTGTGTTGGCCCCGTGCCGGGACGAGCTTGTGGGCCGGTTGCAAGCGGCCCACATCCCATCGCACCCCGCTGCCGGCTTCCCGGCCCCGCTCTGCGGTGGCGAGGGCCATGTGTCGAATGGCCGTCGGACGGTTGCTGGTGTCGGTATTGGCGTGGGCGCCGAGCCCGTCGAGGACGACCAGGATCTTGATGGCCGTGACCAGGGGGCCGTCCGTGCGGAACTCGCCTCGTTCGGCACCGTCGCGGATGAGCCCTTCGAGGCGTGCACGCCAAACGGTTTCCTGAGCGGCGACGCGGTCGGACGGGACCGGTCGGTAGCGGCTGAGGTGCCGGGCGTTGAGCCACAGCCGGCGGATGTTGTCGTACGCCTCCCCTGTGGCGTGCGCGAAGAAGCGGGCGAGGTGCCGCGTCGGGCTGCTCGGCCGGGATCAGGGCGTCGAGTTCGGCACTCGCGGCATCGCCGAACGCCTCGGCCACCAGGTCGTCCACGACGGGGAAGTAATGGCTGATCAGTCCCGGGCGTATGTCGCGCTCCTCGCCGATCCGCCGCAGAGTGATGCACTCGAGTCCCTCGGTCAGGGCGATACCGGCGGCCGAGGCGACGATTTCCGCACGTCGCTCGGCCGGATCCTTTCGATTTCGTTTGCGCTGGATGCCGGACGACATGACCCACACGACCGGTCGGCGGCGTACACATCGACGCAGGCTGCGCCGGGGCCCGCATGCAGGGGCCGGAGCGAACCGTACCTGTTGCAGGACTGATGCGACCGATGAGGCGCGAGAACGACACCCCGCACAACCAGAACGGACCTTGCCGAGAGCAGCGAGTCGGACTGGCCACAGCGGGCGGAACTGATGTGCGCCCGGGGGGAATCGAGAGGACAGGATACTGGAGCGCAAGTCGCCGTTGAGGACGTCCGCCAGGAATTGTGTGGCTGTGAGCTGATGGTGCTCCCAGCGTTCACCACGTGCTTCGTTCACCATGACGGTCCACTCGGCAGGATCGGTATCTGGCCGCACGAGCCAGTAGAGGCATTCACCGTTGTCTGTGGTCGCCCAGGGGATGACTCGAGAGCCCACGCCCTTGAGTTCTTCCGGCCTATTCTCAAATTCCCAAAGTCCTTCAAGGGCTTCAGCCTGCTGGTCCTCCCACTCGATGAGGTCGTAGCTGTCGTTCGGGCAGCCTGGCTCCAGGAGGTTCAGCGCTGTCCGCGTGCTGGTTGTGGCATCGAGCGCCGTGCACTCTGCTTGTGAGCCCACCGGACACCGCACCGCGCGCCGTCCGGAGGCGTGGAGCGACGCCCCCTTATGAAGCTGTGGGGTCAGAGCTTGTTGAAGCACATCGTGTAGTCGAACCCGCGGGTTTCCGTGTGCTGAATGCCGTAGTCGAACTTCGGCCCGCACTTCATGTCCTGGCCGGGAAGGATCTCGCCCGTCTTGTACTGGGCTGCGGGCGAGTCGCAGTCCACGATGGTCGGCACCGGTTCGCCCTGGGGGTCCTTGATCTCGACGCAGTCGCCGGGCTCCGGCGCGTGTGTCTTGTCCTCTTCGTACTGGGCGCGCCCTGCGGCTTCCTTCTTCGCCTGGCCGCCGTTGGGATTGGTGTTGTAGTCCCACACGTAGTAGCCCACGCCACCGAAGACTGCCAGGACGAGGAGAGGGCCGAGCAACCTCTGCAGCGGACTCACCTGCCGCGGCCTGTTCGGGCCGCCCGGCGGCGGCTGCTGGGGCTGCCCGTACGGGTGCTGCTGCGGGTGGTTCTGATAGGGCGGCGGTGCGGACATGGTGGTCCCCCGTGGGATATGTGCGAGAAGGAAGGGCCAACGAGACGTTGACCGATGAAGGCTACCTTTCGACATCTGACGGCCCACCAGCCACCCTGGTTCGTGTGCAACGGGAGCCGAGCCCATGCCTCCTTGCCATCACTGACAGCGTCGGCGTAAGGACCTATTCCGCGATGTACCCGGTGGTGGGGTCCACCTGTCGCAGGAACCCTCGCGCGGCTTCCTCAAGCTCCGCCGCACCCAACGTCACTCCCCCGTGCACCGCAGCCGTGAAGCCATACGCCGCGTTCGGGCCCGATTCCCACGCGAAGTCAAACACTCCACTGTTGCCGGCCCGTTGGGTAACGGTGAAGTGTTCACCGTCCACGACCGACAACATCCCACACCCCCTCCCGTGTCGTCTGCACTGCCCGTGCGATGTGCTGCGCGCTCTCGCTCAGCTGCCAACGGCCTTTACCTTCGCGTGGAGTTGCTCGAGGGTGGGCCACAGGACGGCGAAGGGTCCGGCCGCCTCGCAGGCTGCACCCGGGGTCGACTCCCCGGGGTTCGGGTGAGTTTTCCCTTCACCCGCTCGACGCGCCCTCCGGCCATTCCAGAGATCTACGGGCGGTCCTTGGCGCCGCCGAGACGGTCGACGACGGTTTCGCCGACCGTGGCGAACGCGTCGATCTGCTCCGGGGTCAGCAGGTCGATGAAGTGTCTGCGCACCGACTCCACATGCGGTGGCGCCGCCGCCTCGATCGTCCGCAGCCCCTCGTCGGTGAGGGTGACCACCGAGCCCCGGCCATCCGTCTCGCATTCCTCGCGCACGACCAGTCCCCGCTGTTGCATGCGGGCCAGATGGTGCGACACGCGACTTCTGGACCAGAGCATCCGGTCCGCGAGCTCGCTGATCCGCCGACGGTGGTCAGGACTGTCGCTCAGCGTGGACAAGACGTCGTAGTCGGGCTCAGAGAGCCCGCTGTCTCGTGCGAGGTCGCGCGAGAGCTGGGCGTTGAGCAGGAGGAACATCCGGCGGTACGCCTGCCATGCGCGCTGTTCGCGATCGGTCAGCCAACGTTGGTCCTGGTTCACGTCTCCACCCTACGCGCCTTTGATTGACACGTCACTTACATGGGCTTACCTTCTGAGTGACACGTCAACTACATGGAGGCGTTCATGGCGCTCACCGCCCCTCACCGAAAGGGTTCAGCAGACCGGCAGGGTTCACGGGACCGGCAGGTGCACGGCGTCCCGGCCTCGCGCAGACTGCTGCACCTCTACGCGGGACTCACGCTGTTCGGCGTGAGCGTCGCCCTCCTGGTGGCTGCGGGCCTGGGTGTCCCCTCGTGGGACGTCCTCCATCAGGGCATCTCGCGCAGCACCGGCCTGCCCTTCGGCTGGGTCGTGAACGGCGTCGGCGCCCTGGTGCTGCTGGCCTGGATACCCCTGCGGGAACGCCCCGGCATCGGCACGATCAGCAATGTCGTCGTCGTGGGACTGGCCGCCGACGCCGCGCTGAGTCTCCTGCCCGAACCCGACAGCCTCGCCGTTCGCGTACCCCTGCTCCTGGTGGGTATCGCGCTCAACGCGGTGGCGACCGGCCTCTACGTGGGAGCCGGCCTCGGCCCGGGCCCGCGGGACGGACTGATGACCGGCCTGGCCCGCCGCGGTGTCTCGATCCGGGCGGCGCGCACCGCGATCGAAGCGGTGGTCCTGGCCGTCGGCTGGCTGCTGGGCGGCACGGTCGGCGTGGGCACCGTTCTGTTCGCCGTGGCCATAGGTCCGCTCGCCCAGCTCTCCATCCGCCGCTTCGCCCTCACCCCGTAAAGGATCCGCCGCCATGCCCCGTCTGCACATCCTCTCCGCCAGCACACGCCCCGTGTCCGCCGGTCGCCCCCTGGCCCGCTGGATCGCCGAACTCGCCCGGGCCCGTGAGGGATTCGACGTCTCCCTGATCGATCTGGGCGAGGTCGGGCTGCCCTTCCTCGACGAGCCCGAGCACCCTTCCAGCGGTCGCTACGTCCACCAGCACACGAAGGACTGGAGCGAGACGATCAGCGCCGCCGATTCCTTCGTCTTCGTCATGCCGATGTACAACGGAGGCTTCAGCGCCCCACTGAAGAACGCCCTCGACTTCCTGTCCCGCGAATGGCAGGACAAGCCGGTGGGCCTCATCAGCTACAGCGCCGGAGGTTCGGGGGGCGCTCCCGCCGTCGAGATGATCCGGCCAGTGCTCGGGCGACTGGGCATGCGCCCTGCGGCGGAAACCCTGTCCGTTGCCGGGATCGAGGAGCGCGTCGGCCCGGACCAGCGCTTCCGGGGCACCCCGGACCTCGCCGGGCAGGTCGAGGCCGTCCTCGACGGGGTGGCGGCGTTGCTCGCCGCGCCTCAGCCGGCCACCGTGTGACGGACGATGGGTAACGGGCTGTCGCGGGCAGGCGAGGCCTGATGCGTCACCCGTCCGCGGCGACCTCGGCCTCCCAGCGCAGCAGGTCTCCCGGCTGGCACTCGAGCACCTCGCAGAGCGCGGCGAGCGCCGCGAAGCGCACCTCCTTGGCACGGCCGTTCTTGAGCACCGCCAGGTTGGCGGGCGTGATCCCGACGCGGTCCGCGAGCTCGCCCACGGACATCTTCCGTTTGGCGAGCATCACATCGATGTCCACGGCGATCGGCATCAGATGACCTCTTCCAACTCGGCCTGCATCTGCGCCGCCTCGACGTCGCGCGCGACGGCCTGAGCGAGCAGCATCCGCAGGACGAGCACGATGAGCGCGACCCCCAGGATGGCCACGACAGCCCCGCACATCAGCAGGACGACCCCCAGCACCACGAGCACGGCCCGCGGCGCAAGCGCAGCGCTGGTCGCAAGTCGCCCCCGCCTCGACCCCGTGAACAGCCTGCCCCGTCGAGGGGGGCGCCGGAGACGAGGCCGACAGCTCGCGGCGCCGCAGGGGCGGCCACCCTCGGGCCGCCGAACCTCATACCCGGCGCCCGGACAACTTCTGTGACCAGAATGGAAGCCGGACGGGGGCCGGGCAACGCGGGGAGCGATGAGTTCGCGACTCCGGCCCGGTCCTTACCAGTGACGGCCCCGGACGGGCCCCTACCGCCAGAGGGCCGTCGGGCCCGAACGGCCCGACGGCCCGGATGAGTGACGACCGCACCCAGGAGGCGATCATGTTCGGTACGACGAAGGCGTTCAGCGGCTTCTCGGTGGACGACATCGAGGCGGCCAAGGCGTTCTACGGTGAGACTCTCGGCATCAAGGTCTCGGAGGAGAACGGCCTGCTCACGCTGCATATTGCGGGTGATCGGGACATCCTGATCTACCCCAAGGACGACCACACGCCGGCCACGTACACGGTGCTCAACTTCCCTGTCGACGACATCGAGGCAGCCGCCGACGGGCTCGCAAGCCAGGGAGTTACCTTTCTGCGCTACGACCATCTGCCGACGGACGAGAAAGGTATCTTCCGGGGCGGGGGCCCTCTGATCGCGTGGTTCGCGGACCCGGCCGGCAATGTGCTGTCCGTCCTCCAGGCACCTTCGTAGACCCAGCCCCGGCACCACACCTGATCAGGGGCCGCCGGTGTGACCGCGCCTGCCGAAGCGCCTGCCGCCCCACGTCCATGGACGGCAGGTGCGCCCGACTCTCGGGACGTGGCGCCCGCGCCAGAGGCAGCTTGGGTGTCATGCAAGAGCGCGTGAGCCAAGAGGCCGCCCGCGACCTCACCACCGCAGCGGCCGTCGGCGCCCGCACCGTCTACGTCGTCGACCGCTACCCGTTGGACGAGATCGCCCAAGCCCACGAACGCGCCGACGCCGGTGGCCGCGGCCGCGTACTGCTCACCCTCGCCCAGTAGCGCACGGTGCTGCGCCTTCGGCTCCGCCGCCGACTCACCCACGGCAGCATGATCGTCGTCGGGCGGTGCAGGACGCGTCACAGCGATCTGAGGGACGCAGAGTGGGAGCGCCCTACGGTCAGCGACGAGAGGGGAGGAACAAGCTGCTTCCGCCCGCAGGACAAGACTTGGCTGGAGACCATAGAAATGCCGCCGGCCGCCCCTCGTGCATCAGCGGTCAGCCTGCCAGCATGCTCACCATGGACCAAGCGTTGAAGACCCTGGAGCACGAATTCCGTTCCGAGCCCGGCAGCTTCTTGCTGGGACTGCGCACTGAACTGGTATGGGACCGGGACGGCTTCTCCAGGCTGGAGAGAGCCATGCGCACGGTGTGCGAACGCCTGCAGGAATCAGAGCAGCTCCCTCGATGGCTCGCAGAGGGCTATTACCACGTAGCCACCGACGTTCCCTCCTGGACGTCCCATTCGAATTTCCCCAGGCCGCAGCCGGACGACCACTACGTCGCATGCATGGAGCGGTTGACAGACCTGGCGGACTGGTTTTTCCGGGGCGAGCACGCTTACCTGGAGCCGCACGCCTGGTCGGATCTGTAGAGCCGCACAACCAGGCCCGTGTCGTGGATGACGAGCCGAACCGGCCGGCCGGTCGCGATCGCTTGGACTACGAGTGCCTGGTCGACGATCTCGCCGTCGGCGCTGGGAAGCCGATTGTGGCCGGCCAGGGCAGACCATTCGCCGTACTCCGTCACAGGACGCGCCGGCGTCCAGCAGGCAGGCATGTTGCCACTCGGTGGTCGGTGGTGGCCGGTCACCTCGCCGCGTCGCCGACGCGGCCCGGGCGCGAGGGGAAGGTCGTCGGTGCGTCCTGTGGTTCCGGTCACTCCGGCTGCATGTCCGGATGTGACAGAGAATCGTCATTGCGGCCATGTGCGGTGGCCGTGAGGATGGGTTCATGCCCAGTTCGCATCGTGTCGTCATCGCGGTCTTCCCCGATGTCGACCTCCTCGACGTCACCGGCCCGGCCGAGGTCTTCGCCCTGGCCAACCGGGAGACCGCAGGCCGCGTCGACTACCAGGTCCGCCTTGCCGGGCCGGTCGCCGGCGCGGTGCGGACGTCGGCGGGTGTGCGGTTGTTGGCCGATCTGAGCTTTGACGAGGTCGGCGGGCAGGTGGACACCCTACTGGTGCCCGGCGCGGTCGACATGACCGACGACGGCCCCACCGCCCGCATCGACGCCGATGTCGTGGCCTGGGTGAAGGAGACCGCCCCGCGGGCCCGGCGGGTGGCGTCCGTGTGCGTGGGTGCGCACGTGCTGGCAGCGGCCGGGCTGCTGGACGGGAAGACCGCGACAACTCACTGGTCGACCGCCGCCCAGCTCGCCGCCGACCACCCGGCCGTCACGGTCGACCCGGACCCGATCTTCGTACGCACCGACCGCGGCCGACTGTGGACAGGAGCCGGGATCAGCGCCTGCCTGGATCTCGCCCTCGCCCTGGTGGCCGAGGACCTGGGCGAGGACGTCGCACTGGCGGTGGCCCGGCAGCTGGTCATGTACCTCAAGCGGCAGGGCGGGCAGAGTCAGTTCTCCGTGCCGCTCAGCCGGCCCGCCACCGCTCGCCGCGACATCGACGAGCTGCGGCTTTGGATCGCCGAACACCTCGACGAGGACCTGTCGGCGGAGTCCCTTGCCACCCGGATGTGCCTCAGCGAGCGGCATTTCGCCCGCGTCTTCAGACAGGAGACCGGCGCCAGCCCCGCCGCCTACGTGGAAGCCGCACGGGTCGAGGTGGCCCGGCGCCTCCTCGAGACCTCCGACTGCCCGCTCGGCCAGGTCGCAGCTGCGGCCGGACTCGGCTCGGCGGAGACCCTGCACCGGGTGTTCAAGCGGCAGCTCGCCACCACCCCGGCTGCCTACCGCCGCCGCTTCCGCACCCATACCACCTGAGCCCCTCCCACCACCGGCATCCCCTGCCAGTACCGCAGGCAAGGCGGACAGCTTTGCCATGCGTCACTCCACCACGCCATGAGAGGCACACCCATGAGCATGCACCAGCCCTCCACGACCCTGCGCGACGTCATCGGCCTGGACAACCGGCCGCCCAAGCTGAGCGACTCAGTCCTGATCATGATCGACTTCCAGAACACCTATCGCACGGGCGTCATGGCACTCGAAGGAGCCGGGGAAGCCCTCGCAGCCGGAGCCCGCCTGCTGGAACGCGCCCGAGCCGCAGGCACCCCGGTCATCCACATCATCAACGACGGCGGCGAGAACACCCCCTACGACATCCATGCCCACATCGGCGCCATCAGCGACGAAGTCGCCCCGGCGGACGGCGAGGCGGTCGTGGTCAAGCACTTCCCCAACTCCTTCCACGCCACCGAACTGGAGAAGATACTGTCCGGCTTGGGCGTCGAATCCGGTAGCGGCAAGGACCTTGTGCTGGCCGGCTTCATGACGCACATGTGCGTCAACTACACCTCCCAGGGCGCCTTCAACCTCGGCTACCGCCCCACCGTCGTCGCCGAGGCCACCGCTACGCGCGCCCTCACCACCCCCGACGGCACCGTCCTGCCCGCCGCCACCCTCCAAGCCGCCGCCCTGACCACCATCACCGACCTGTTCGGCACAGTAGTCCCCACCGTCGACACCCTCCCCGCCTGAATCCAGAGCCGGCGATGCGCGGCAGGGACACCACGCACTGCCGCGCATCCAGCGCCAGTCGACACCACCGCGCGACTCGAGCCCCGTACGAGCGTCCGGCCAACTGTCGGCCATGGACGAGCTCGGCCATGGCAGGGCTGCGGTTGGCAGTGGCCAGAGGAAGCCACGCCGGCCCCCGGGCGGCTGGTGGCGTGCGCCGGCGCGGAAGCGAGGCCTCAGATGATCCGCCGGACAGGCCCTAACCGCCGGACCCGGCCCGCAACGCCGTATCCCGAATGGCGTTCACCAGGCCGGCAACAAGGTTCGCCCGCTCTACCATGGCCCCGATCACCAGGTACTCGTGGTCGGCGTGGGCGCCGCCCCCGACTGCCCCGAGACCATCGAGTGTCGGCACCCCCAGTGCGGCGGTGAAGTTGCCGTCACTTCCGCCACCGACTGCCTTGCCTTCGAGGCCCGGAAGCAACTGCTCTGCCACCGCGAAGAGTTCGGCCGAGGCCGACTCGGGCATCGGGGGCCGGCCGACAGCTCCCTGAACCGCGACCTCCGCCCCCTTGAGGTGCGGAGCCAGTGCCGCGAAGGCGGATTCGACCCGTTCTTTCTCGTCGGCCGACTCGACGCGGACATCGACGATGACGGTCGCCTCTGCGGGAACGACGTTGTCCAGCGTTCCCGCGGACGCGACGGTCGGGGTAACAGTCGTGCCGATGTCGGGCCGGCCAAGCGCTGCAATGTCCAGTACCTGGTGTGATGCCTCGATCAGCGCGTTGACCCCGGCTGCGGGCTCGAGGCCCGCGTGCGACGCCCGGCCCGCGACAGTGACCTGGAACGTACCGCAGCCTTTACGGCCGGTCTTCAGAGCTCCGCCATCAGCCGCGCCCTCGAGCACAAGTACGGCGCCGCAGGCAATGGCTCGTTCTTCGATGAGAGCGCGAGAGGATCGGGAGCCGACCTCTTCGTCGGCCGTCACCAGGATCTCGACGCCCGACCGGTCATCGAGTGTTGCCAGGCCGTGAACGGCCTGGACCAAACCGCCAAGCATGTCAAAGACCCCGGGGCCGGTTGCATGCCCGTCTTCGACCATGAACGGGCGGCGTTCAAGGGTGCCGAGCGGAAACACCGTGTCATGGTGACCGAGGATCAGAACTTTGAGATCGCCACCGGCCGACCAGTGGACGTGCGGCCCCGCTTCGCTCTCAACGAGGACGGCCTGCCCGCCGAGACGGCTCTCGATGACAGCGGCGACAGCTTTGGCCGATGTCGTCAAAGCGTCGAAATCGCGCGAGGGAGACTCGATCTCAACGAGTGTCCTGAGGTCCTCGATCATCGCGTCAACACTGGGATCGACGGTCTCGTGCATCGTCACGTGGCAAGGGTACTTGGTGACCCGTCACGGGATGGAGCTACCTACCGGGGCATCGAAGGCGACGCGGTACTCCGCGCGCGTCAGCGGTCGTCCACGTCGTGAATCAGGAGAGCGAACTGCACCCGGTTGTCGAGACCGAGCTTGGTCAGGATGCTGGAGACGTGGATCTTCACCGTTGTCACACCGATGAAGAGCTTCTCGGCGGCCTCGGCGTTGGTCAGACCCCTGCTGACCGCCAAGGCGACCTCCCGCACCCGGTCACCGACGACCGCCAGCCGCTCGCGGGCCACCCGTCGCCGCTCGTCGGCGTCCGACTCCACCGTCACGGCCGTGATCAGCTGATGGATCACGGACGGCGAAACGGCTGCGGCTTCTGCACCGACACGCACACCAAGGAGGCCGCGCACGCAGGTGAGACCTCGGTGCGCCTCAACCTGATCGCGGCCTGGCGGGAGGCCAAGGTATTCACCGATGCCGAGCGCGCTGCCCTGGAGCCGGCGGAGCAGGGGCCCGCACCGCCGACGCGGCCGGTGGCGTCACGGACGAGGCTGCGCCTCGCCGCCACCGTCACCCCGACGTCCTTGTCGAGGCCGAACGGGCGACGACCCGCTGCTCCGCCACACCTACAATGCCTTGCGACCCCAACAGGCCCTCGACGAACGCACACCAGGCGCGGCTTACCTCGCCGTCGAACACTGCGATTGGCGTATGACCTTTGGCGGAGTCGCCACTTGACTGGGAGGTCCTGACATGACCAGTAAGTTCACCGAGCTTGCGATCGACTGCGCCGATCCCCACGGTCTCGCCCGGTTCTGGTGCTCGGTCCTTGACTACGAGGTACAGGACGAAGACGACGTCATTGTCACCATTGGCTCCCCTATGGTTCCTCAAGGCAAGGACCACCTTGGCCCAGTGCCACCGACGTTGACATTCGCGCGCGTGCCCGAGGGCAAGACCGGCAAGAACAGGCTCCACCTCGACGTCAACCCAACCGACAGGGACCAAGACGAAGAGGTCCGTCGCCTGCTCGACCTGGGTGCTCGACACGCCGACGTCGGCCAAACGGGCGATGAAAGCTGGGTCACGCTTGCCGACCCGGAGGGGAACGAGTTCTGCGTCCTTGCGGGCCGCCGCCCCTGATCGGAGGCCGCACACCACGCCAGACCTACTTCCGCCGCAATCGAGGCCCGAGCCTGGGATTGGAAGAGGAGTGGAGGCTGTTCAGAGTCGATCACGACTGCCCGCTCGCCTGGGATCGGCCGGAAACGGTCAGCGCCGTCGGTCCGGTGTGCATGCGTGGCATCCAGTTCGCAGCGGGGAATGATCGCGCCTGGTCGAGTACGGGGCCGAGGGCGGCGAACGGCCTTGCGCCGGGCGTGGGCGTGTCGAGTGGCTGCCGTCGGACGGTGGCAGCGGAGGTGAGGGCCATTCCTTGGGCGCGGCTGTTCACCGAACCGATGCCGAGCAGGCAGCCCTGGGGCTGACCGAGCAGGGCACCCGCGTCGCATGGCGGTCGGGACAGCCGTCACGCCGCCCCGACCGCCGTGGAGTCAGCTGCGCAGGGGGCCTTCGCACGCATACGAAGACGTACCCGCACGGTTGTCGGGCCAGATATGCACCTCACCGAAGGAACAGTTCATGTCGGTGAGATTGTTCGAGGCGGCACCGGCTCGGTCGAGAATGAAGTGGTCGACCGTCTCGGACATGTCCTTGAATACCCGGCTCGCGTCTGCCGCGTCCGAGAGGCGGGCGGTGATCCGGCCGGTGCATGCGAAGCGCCGCTTGCCCGGTTCGCCGCTCTCGACGCAGTCGGGGTTCGCGGCCGTCGCGGACCGCAAGGAAGCGCGGACAGCGGCCACTGAGTCGTCCCTGAGCTGTGCGTTGGGCGTGTAGGTGGTGTTGGGTACGAACAGCTCGTCCACCTTGGCGATGTGTGTGTCCAGGAAGCCGTCGTACGCTCGCTGGAGCCCCGCGTCGCCACCCATCCGCGCTCGCCAGGCGTCGAAGGCCTGTGTGTCGTCCGCGCGCAGGTGGCGGTACATCTCCCTCAGCAACGCGGGCCGCTCGGTCCACAGGTACTCGAAGAACGTCCCGGCGTAGTTGTAGAAGCGGAAGCCGTCCCCGTCGTACGTGGCATGCAGCAGCTGGTCCACGCTCATCCGTGGACCGCCACCCGCCGTGTCGTTGATGATGCCGCGAACCAGGGACTTGCGTACGGCAATGCCGTCGTCGCGGGTGGCGCCGTCGAAGAACTCCGCGGTGCCCTCGTCCATGGCCGTGGTGCGGTCACCGCTGTACCAGGGCCCCTCGCCGAAGTAACCGGGTACCGCCCAACGGCCGTTGAGGTAGTGGACGTACTCGTGGCGGAACAGCTCTTCGAGCGTGAGCGAGGAGTCCTGCGGCACCCTGCGCTGATACGTGTAGAACGTCGCGCCTCGCTCGATGTAGACACCACCGTTCGCGGTGCCCATCCCGGTGAGGATGGGGTGGTAGTTCTCGTAGTCGGCCCGGGAGGCGTAGAGAACGATGTTGAGCGAGGAGTTGGTGTCGCCGGCCAGCGGCTCCAACGAGCCGAGTACGCGGTGGAAGTGCGCCTTGACCTGCTTGCTCGCGTAGTACAGCTGGTCGACGGTGGCACGGTCGAGCCCGGTGCGGACCTTGATGGCTCCGCCGTCATACGTGTACGTGTACGGAAAGATCCGACGCTCGATGTCCGCCTTGCAGACGCCGTACGACGCGCACGCCCCGTAGAAGTTGAGCCAGGACACCAGCGAAGCCCAGGGCGCGCGGCCGGCACCGAAGTTGCCTTCGGCGACAGGCAGTAGGGCGCCGAGGTCGGGTACGGTCCGCGCGGTGAGTTCGGCGATCTGTCCGAAGCGGCCGTACTCGCTCAGCGCATCGCGGACGACCCACTCGTTGACCGTGCCCTTGAGGTGGGTGTGGTTCACGAAGGCCCGGAAAGCGGCGCGGTACGAGGCGTTCTGCGTGACCACGTTGTGGAAGGCCGAGTCCCTGTTGCCGGGGTAGATGCCGAGGTAGTTCACGGAGAGGGCGGCCAGTGCGGCGCCACCCCAGGAGGCGTTGTCGTACTGGCCCTTGTGGTACTTGTCCATGGTGGCCAGGACCTTTTTGATCAGGCCCAGCTGACTGTGACGCAGGCCCGGGGCGCTGCCCGCGTAGAGGGTCTCGCGCAGACTCTCGGCGTTGGTCCTGGTGACATCGAAGGTGCGGGCGGCGGTGCCGAAGGCGTTGAGAGCGCGCCGCATGGCCTCAGTGGTCGGGATGTCGGTGACGTCGATCTCGGTGCGCGAGAAGTCGTGGTACGCCACGGCGTGGAGGTAGGTCAGCATCTCCAGCAGGTGGGTGGAGTTGCGGCCGTCGTGGGCGGCGGACCGTGCGGAGACGCGCCGGCTCACAGCCTGGACGTGGGCGTCGGACATGACGGGAGTCAGCCGGGCGTCCCACCTCCAGATGAGGCCGGCGAGACAGCCGTCCGCAGTGACCGCTTCGTCGGCGAGGAAGTCCGCGAACCGCTCGGGCGCGAGGCCGGTGATCCCGTCGAGAGTGCAGGGCACTCCGGCTGCGCCGGCGTCGTGACGGGCGGCGGCAGGAGGACTCTGCCGGCCGGGTGTCCGGCCCTGGGGAGATCCCCCCGGCGGCGGTGCGGGGGCCGGGGTGAACCTGGGGGCCCGGGCGAGACGGTCGACCTCCTCGTGCGGGTTCTCGCCGACGGGCCCTGGCCTCGCGTCATCGGCGGACGACGCCATGCCCGGCGAGAGGGGGCCGGAACGGGCAGCGAGGGTGACGGGTGGCTGCTGGCCGGACTGCTCGGTCCGGGCTACTTGCCCCAGAGGCGCGAGCAGTGCGACGGCGACGGCTGCTGCAAGCAGAGGCCGACGCAGGGATCTGAGCTGGGACACCAGTGGACTCCTGTCGGAGGGGGGTGCGACAGCGGTGCGGGAGCCGCGAAGTGCCCTGTTGCGTAAGGGGATTGAGGGCCGGGCACGACTGCGGTGTGCCGCGTAACATAGTAATGTGACATTGCACTGACAAGAGTCGCGGCCGGATTGGCTCATCCGGCCCGGTACGGAGCTCAGTTGAGAACCCCTGTCATGGCATGTGGGGGCGTGGCTCGCAGGGCTCGGCACTGGGCCGCCTGCGGTTCACCATCGCCCCAACCGCCCTCGGGCCGCAGCGGATTCGGCGGCGCCCGGCACTCTCGTCTCGGCGTAGCCTGAGGCGTGGCGCAGAGCCGGTGTGGGCCCGGAGCCGGGAAGCGCGATGCCCGGATGGCTTGAGGAGCAGTGAGGGGCGTGGATGTGACAGGGTGCGACTCTGAGGTCAACTCGTCTGCTGCACGCAGCCTCACCACCATGAGCGGTCCCCTACGGGATCCGCTGTTCTCCAGCGACCCCTACGAGACCTGTGCGCGGCTGCGGGACTCGGCTCCCGTACAGAAGGTGCCCACCGGATCCGAGGGGCGCTACAGCTATCTCGTCACCGGCTACGCGGAGGCCCGTGAGGCGTTCGCCGATGCTCGCCTCTCGAAGGACACCGCCCGCTTCTTCGCCGGGCAGCCGTCACGGCGAAATCTGCATCCCGCCGTATCCCAGAACATGCTTGCCACTGATCCCCCACAGCACACGCGGCTCAGGGGCATCGCCGCGAGGTCGTTCACCGCCGGTCCCGTCGCACGTATGCGCCCGTACATCACCGAGGTGGTCAACAGCCTGCTCGACCAATGGGAGCCAGGCGGACAGGCGGACCTCGTCGCGGGTCTGGCCGTGCCGCTTCCGGTTGCCGTGATCTGCCGGCTGCTTGGGGTGCCCGAGAACGACCGGCCCCTGATCTCGCAGTGGTCGAACGAGCTGTTCGCAGCCGGCGCGCCGCGAAGGATCGACGATGCCTCCCATGCCCTCGCCGGATACATGAAGAAACTCGTGGCATCAGCAGGCAGCGGATGCGGCGACAGTCTCCTGCACGACCTCGTCGCACGAAGCGCAGAGGGCGAGCTCGGCAAAGACGAGGTCGTCTCGCTCGCGGTGCTGCTGCTGGTGGCCGGCCATGAGACGACGACCAACTTCATCGGCAACGCAGCTCTGGCCCTCATGCAGCACCCGGCCTCATGGGCGAGAGTGCGGACGGAACCCGGGCTGATCGTCACCGCGCTCGATGAGCTGCTGCGCTTCGACTCCCCTGTGGGCATCGCCACCTTCCGATACAGCACAGAAGCTCTCACGCTCGGCGGGACTGAAATCCCCGCCGGGGTACCCGTGCTGATCGCTCCAGGAGCTGCCAATCACGACCCGTCCCGCTTCGCGGAGCCGCGACAACTCGACCTCGGGCGAGACGCGAAGGGCCACCTGGCTTTCGGCCACGGTATCCACCGGTGTCTGGGCGCCCCGCTGGCCCTGGCCGAAGGGGAGATCGCCCTTCGAGCGGTCCTCACCCGCTTCCCCGAGATGCGTCTCGCTGTCCCGAGCGAAGACCTGGAATGGCGACAAACGCGCCTGATGCGTGGTCTCACAGCCCTGCCTGTATCGCTGTAGCCGGCGCTGTTCAGTAGGGGGACGGCCTCCTCCCCGGCGTCTCGTCCGCTGGCGCTCAGGTCGCCTCGCGGGCTTCGTCGTATGCCTTACGGGCCTTCAGTACGGCGTCCATGCGCTGTTCGGTCCAGTTCGCCAGTGTCCGCACTTGTACGGCCGCCTCCCTGCCGAGCCCGGTCAGCGAATAGTCGACCCGGGGCGGGATCACCGGCTTGGCGTCCCGGTGCACCAGGCCGTCGCGCTCCAGCGTCTGCAGGGTCTGGGTCAGCATCTTCTCGCTGACCCGGCCGATGGAGCGGCGCAGTTCGCTGAACCGGTACGAACGCTCCTCCAGCGCGATGAGCACGAGGACTCCCCAGCGGCTGGTGACGTGCTCGAGGACGAGCCGATGCGGGCACATGGTGTCGTCGCCACCGACAAAGCTGCTTACTTTCATGTCAGTACCTTACTTCAAAGTGGGTACTTTCGATTCGATAGCACCCTCCGTAGGGTTAGTGGAAACCACCCCTGGAGGAGAAGCCACCCATGAGCATCGTCGTCACCGGAGCCACCGGAAAGCTTGGCCGCCTCGTCATCGACGGGCTGCTGTCGGCGCGGGTCCCGGCCGATCAGATCGCCGCTGTCGTACGCGACAAGGAGAAGGCGGCGGACATCGCCGCCTGCGGGGTCGAGCTGCGCATCGCGGACTACAGCGCACCCGAGACGCTGGAGGGAGCCTTCGCGGCGGGCGACCGTGTGCTGCTCGTCTCCGGCAGTGAGATCGGGCAGCGGGTGCCGCAGCACCGGGCAGTGATCGATGCCGCGAAGCGCGCGGGCGTCTCACTCCTGGCGTACACCAGCGTCCTGGGCGGTCCCGACGCCGACTTCGACCTGGCAACGGAGCACCAGGTGACCGAGCAGGCGATCCTCGGCTCCGGGCTGCCGTCCGTGCTCCTGCGCAACGGCTGGTACCACGAGAACTACACGGAGCACCTTGCTCCCGTCCTGGAGCACGGGTCCGTTGTCGCCTCGGCGGGTGAGGGCCGCGTCGCCTCCGCCTCGCGCGCCGACTACGCGGCGGCCGCCGTCACCGTCCTGACCGGCGAGGGCCATGAGGGCATGGCATACGAGCTGAGCGGCGACACGGCATGGTCCTTCGCCGACTACGCCGCCGAACTCACCAGGCAGTCCGGCCGGGACATCGCGTACGCGAACGTCCCCGCCGCACAGCATCTCGCGATCCTGACCGGTGCGGGCGTGCCCGCGCCCCTGGCCGCGATTCTCGTCGACGTGAACACGGCGGTGGAGCGCGGAATGCTGGCCAGGACCACCGGCGACCTGGCGCGACTCATAGGCCGTCCGACAACGCCGATCGCGGACGCGATCGCGGTGGCCCTCAAGAACTGAACTCGCCATCGCGTCTCCAGCTCCCCCGTCCCGGCGCCCTTCCTCGCAGCCGGCAGGCCGCGCCGCCGCGCAGGGCTGCGAGCGGCACTGGTGTGGGGCGACGATGGAAGAGACCATGTCGCCCCTGAAGGAGTGGGGTCGCCGCCGCGCCAGTGGGCGGAAGGAGCAGTTGGCCATGGGTACTCATGGGTTCCAGGCCGATCTCGGGCGCGCCGGGCGGGCGGAGCTGAGTCCTTCGCCGCCGGGCGGGCTGGTGGATGTGCTGGGTGTGGCGGCGGTCGTGCTGGATGCGGACGGGCGGATCGTTTTCTGGAGCCCGCAGGCAGAGGCACTGCTGGGTTACAGCGCCGAGGACGCGCTCGGCCGGTTCGCGGCGCAACTGCTGGTGGCGGATGAGCACGTCGATCTCGTGTTGCGGCTGTTCGCCCAGGTGATGTCGGGTGAGGGGGGCTGGGCAGGCGTTTTCCCCGTACGGCACAAGGACGGTGGCACGCGGGTACTGCAGTTCCGCAACATGCGGTTGCTGGACGACCGCGGCAACGCGTACGCCTTGGGGCTGGCCACCGATCAGGCGACGTTGCAGCGGGTGGAGCGGGACCTGGCCCTGTCGGTGCGGCTGGTGGACCAGTCTCCGATCGGACTGGCCGTTCTGGACACCGATCTGCGGTACGTGATGGTCAACCCGGCGCTGGAGCGGATCAATGGCCTGCCCGCCGAGGAGCACCTCGGGCGTACTGTGCGAGAGGCGCTGCCCTTCCTGGACACCGACAGCATCGAATCCGCCATGCGGCAGGTCCTGGCCGTCGGCGTCCCGCTGCTCGACCAGTACACCGTCGGCCGCACCCAGGCCGACCCCGGCACCGAGCACGCCTGGTCCGTCTCCTATTACCGGCTGGAAGACAGAGGGGGCAAGGTGCTGGGCGTGGGCACGTCGGCGGTGGACATCACCGACCGGCACCGCGCGTCCCTCAATGCCGACCGGGCCCAGCACCGGCTGGCGGTGGTCGCCGAGGCCTCCGTACGTATCGGCACCACGCTGGATCTGGAGCAGACCTGCCGCGAGCTGGCGGATGTCGCCGTGCCCGAACTGGCCGACATGGCGGCCGTGGACGTTCTCGACGCCGCACTGGCGGGCCACCAGACCACCGTTCCCGCCGGCGGACCCGCGCTGTTTCGCGCCCTGGCCGTTGCCGTCGCGTACCCCACCGAGGCCGCCGCGGCGGCGGCCGACCCTCCCGGAGAAGTAACCCGTTACGACGCCGACCGCCTGGTCACCCGTGCCGTCAACACCAGCCGGCCCGTCATGGTGCCGCACGTGGACGAGGCCGATCTGTCCCTCATCGCTCGCGACCCGCGAGCCGCGGCACTGATGGCCCGGGCCGGCGTCCACTCCTACCTGGCCGTGCCGTTGATCGCGCGGGGCGAGGTCATCGGCGCCCTCGACCTCGTACGTGCCCGCAACCCGCAGCCCTTCACCGAGGACGACGCCACCCTGGCCTCCGAGCTGGCCGCCCGCGCGGCCGTCTGCATCGACAACGCCCGGTGGTACCAGCAGCAGCGGGACACCGCCCTCACTCTCCAGCGCAGCCTCCTGCCCGCCCCACCGCCGCAGCTCTTCGGCCTGGAAGTCGCCTCGCGCTACCAGCCCGCCGGCGCTGCCGACGAGGTCGGTGGCGACTGGTACGACATCCTCCCCCTGCCCGACAACAAGACCGCGCTCGTCGTCGGCGACGTCATGGGCAGCGGCATCAAAGCCGCCACCACCATGGGACGGCTTCGCACCGCCACCCAGACCCTCGCCGGACTCGGCCTGGAGCCCACCCAGGTCCTCCGCAACCTGGACCGGATCACCGCCGGGCTGGACCCGTACTTCGCCACCTGCACCTACGCGCTCTACGATCCCCACGCCGCGCAGTGCCGCATCTCCACCGCCGGCCACCTGCCACCCGTCCGCATGCGGCCCGGACTCCCGCCCGAACTCCTCGACCTGCCCACCGGCGCACCCCTGGGCGTCGGTGGCGTGCCCTTCCGCACCACGGCCGTCGATCTGGACCCCGGCGACCAGCTGGTCCTCTACACCGACGGCCTCGTCGAGACCCGTGACCAGGACATCGACACCCGCCTGGACGCCCTCCTCGTCCTCCTCGACGGCCCGCACCGCACCCTCGAATACACCTGTGACCACCTCCTGGCGGCGCTGCGTCATCCGGACGACCACGACGACGTCGCCCTGCTCATCGCCCGCGTCCGGCGCTGAACCGGGGCCCAGCGGGCACAGGTCGCGGTCGGCTCAAGCCCTCACGACGTACGGGCGCCACGATGTACGGGCGCGAGCCGGGGCCCGGTCGGGCCTCATTGCGGGCCCG
Organism: Streptomyces sp. NPDC055287; assembly: GCF_053646035.1. Classification (NCBI taxonomy): domain Bacteria; kingdom Bacillati; phylum Actinomycetota; class Actinomycetes; order Kitasatosporales; family Streptomycetaceae; genus Streptomyces; species Streptomyces sp. NPDC055287. Next base: position 58,896 of record NZ_JBSHNE010000021.1, read on the forward strand.
GGGAGGGCGGTCGGCCCCACTGCGCTTCCAGCGCCGTCCGCAGGGCGTCGGCAGTCTCCCGGCCGATCCTCTCGGCCAGCTGCTCCTCCAGCCGCTCAAGGACGACGTGGGCCTGGCGGTGCGCGCGTTCGCCCTCCTGAGTACGCCGGATCAGCCGCTGCCGGGCGTTAGGCGGGGTCGGGAACCTTTGGGGTGGTGGGAGTCCGTTGGCGGACACCTCGTCTCGCCCCTCGCCCTCACCCCGCCGCGTCAGCGCACTTCGGCCGGGCAGGAAGTCAGCTCGTCGGCCGCAGGCCGGCTCGCAGCAGGGGACGCCGAGCCGACAGCGGCCGGTTTCCGGAGCAGGAGCAGCGCCGCGTCGTCGTGGAGCCGGCCGCCGACGTGCGCCAGCAGCTCCTCGTGGAGTGCGGCGAGGGTGCCGGACGGCTGATCCGAGATGTGCCGCGCCACACCCTCGACCAGGGGGTAGAACTCGCCGTCGTGGTCGCGGGCCTCGGTGACACCGTCGGTGTAGAGGAGCAACTGGTCACCGTCCGCGAAGGGCAGGATCTGAAGGCTCGGGGTTTCGCCGGTGAGCGCGCGCAGCCCTAGCGGTGGAGCCGGATGGGTCGGCTCGACGGGCAGTACGCGCGAGTCGCGGACCATCAGCGGCGGGGCGTGGCCACAGTTGACCACCTCCATGCACCCGTCCCCGGGGTACCCGGCGACCACGGCGGTGACGAAGTCGTCGGAGCCCAGATTTCGCGCCAGGCTTCGCTCGATCCTGGCCACGACGTCGAGCAGGTCGGGCTCGTCGTAGGCCGCCTCCCGGAAGACGCCCAGCACCAGAGCGGCGGTGCCCACCGCGGGCAGACCCTTGCCTCGTACGTCGCCGACGATGAACCTCACCCCGTACGGAGTCGGCACGAGCGCGTAGAGATCCCCGCCGATCCTGGCTTCCGCCGTGGCGGCGCTGTAGCGGACGGCCACTTGAAACTCGCCGACCGTCGCGGGAACGGGCTTCAGGAGGGCGTGCTGGGCGGCTTCTGCGACGGAGCGCACGGCCGCCAGAACCCGCTCGCGGCGCACGCGCAGCCCACTGGCCAGGCCACTCGCCAGCGTGACGGCCACCAGAGCAGAGAGCACGATGGCCAGCTCGCGACCCAGTACGCCGTAACGAACCCCCAGCAGAGCGCCCACAACGGCGGCGAGGAGGCCGACACAGAGGACACCCCCCGGCCGACTGGTGGTGGCGGCCAGCGCGGGTCCGGCGGCGAGCAGGGGCAGCCAGGTCCCGCCTCCGCTGACGAGGGCGAGGAGTACAACGACGGAAAGGATCAGTACGGGCGTGCCGGCGGCGAGCTGCGCGGCGGCGCCGGTCCGGGTCTTCGTGATCGGCCGTGTCGGCCACCAGCCGCGTTCATGGTCCCGCGCTCGACTCATATCGTGGTCCGCAGCCCTCTCCTCGCGTCAGCGAATACGCCAAAATGTCCCTTTCATTCAGAGAACAGGTTCCGCGCGGGTGCCACAAGGACAGGAATTTCAGATAGTGAGCGAAAGGCCCCTGGTCACGCGGCCGGCTGTCGGGACGAGGCGCGCGCGCACCTCATCGATGCGGGAGAGCCGGTCCGCCCGCATCGAGACACCGAGCGAACCGAGCACGTCGCCGCTGTACACGGGCACCGCGAGGCAGACCGTACCGAGGGCGTACTCCTCCAGATCCATGACGGCCGGGGCGGTGGCCGAGGATTCGAGTCGCCGGATCAGTTCGGAACGGTGGGTGATGGTGCGGGGCGTGAGGTCGGCGAGGGTGTGCCGGGAGAGGTAGTCGTTGCGGGCCTCGTCGTCCAGCTCGCGCAGCACGCACTTTCCCAGCGCGGTGGCGTGCCCGGCGTCCTCGAATCCCACCCAGAGGTCGACCCGCTGCGCCCGGGGGCCGTCGACGATCTCGGCGACCCGGATCTCGCCCTCCTCGTAGAAGGTCAGGTATGCGGCGGCCGACAGTTCGTCCCGCAGAGCGGCGAGTGTGGGGCGGATCCGGCTGAGCAATGCTTGCGCCCGGCTTCCGGTCTGCAGCACGTCCAGCTGGTCCCCGATGACGAACCCGCCGTCGTCGAGCTTCCTTATGTAGCCGTCGTGGGCCAGCGTCCGCAGCAGGTGATAGGTGGTGGCCAGAGGCAGGCCCGTCTCGCGTGCCAACTGCTTCGCCGGCGCGCCGCTCACGTGCGCGCCCACCGCTTCGAGCAGGCGGAAGGCTCTCTGTACGGAAGTGATGAGCGTGGGGCCATCGTGCGCAGCCATAGGACCAGCGTGCGCCCGACGCATCACCCGGGCAAGAGCTCCTGCCCGGGGCCGCGAGGCCGGAGGCGCCATGCGCCGGGCCCCGCACCCGAGCAGCGGCGTTCGCGCGCATGGTCAGATGCGACCGCCGTCAGCACGCTGTGGTGCGGCCGGCCGGTATCAGCGGGCGCACGCGCCCCTACACATGAAGGCTGAGGCTGACAGAATGGGACACGTTGCGTCCGATGTGGCGGAGCCGTCGTAACCGGCCCCGATCGGGGCACACGGAGCCGTGACCTTCAGCGATGACGGGGCGGTGGTAACGCGATGGAACGGGACGAGGGCACCAGGGACGGCGCCGACGGGCTGCTGGACGGCCTGACGGTGGACGAGAGCAGGCCGGAACAACCGGTGCTGCTCGACGCGGCCGGGCAGACGATCAAGACGTGGCAGGAGAACTATCCGTACGACCTGAAGGTCGGGCGGCGGGACTACGAGCGCCGCAAGCGGGTGCTCCAGATCGAGATGCTGAAGCTGCAGCGCTGGGTCAAGGAGACCGGGCAGCGACTGATCGTCATCTGCGAGGGCCGGGACGCGGCGGGCAAGGGCGGCACGATCCAGCGCTTCACCGAGCGGCTCAATCCCCGTGGCGCCCGGGTGGTGGCCCTGGAGAAGCCGACGGAGCGGGAGGCCACCCAGTGGTACTTCCAGCGGTACGCCGCGCATCTGCCCGCGGCAGGCGAGATCGTCTTCTTCGACCGCTCCTGGTACAACCGGGCCGGTGTGGAGCGGGTCATGGACTTCTGCACACGTGAGCAGTACGAGCTGTTCCTCCGTCAGTGCCCGGCCTTCGAGCGGATGCTGGTCGACGACGGGATCCTGCTGGTCAAGTTCTGGTTCTCGGTGTCCAGGGCGGAGCAGCGCACCCGGTTCGCCATCAGGCAGGTCGACCCCGTGCGGCAGTGGAAGCTCTCGCCGACCGACGTCGCTTCGCTGGACCGCTGGGACGACTACACAGCCGCCAAGATCGACATGTTCCGGGCGACCGACACCTCGTTCGCGCCGTGGACGGTGGTCAAGAGCAATGACAAGCGACGCGGTCGCCTGGAAGCGATGAGCAGCCTGCTGTCCCGGGTCGACTACGCCAGCAAGGATGCCGAGGCGGTGGGGAAGCCCGATCCGCTGATCGTGGGCGCGGCCGACACCTTGCTGGAGCCCGGCGAGGAGAACGTCAGCCTCTCCCCCACCCCGCTCGTCCCCGACAGCACCGGGCCGGGGGCGCATCCGCCCGCGACCGCCTTCCGAGCGGCGAAGGCGGCACGTCGTACGAGTGACTGAGCGCCCGCCGCGTCCCTACGAGCACGGTACGTGCCGGGCCGGTGGACGCCCGGGCAAGTCGTTATCGGCCACTGCAGGAAGGTGCTGTGAGCGGGGGTGTGCCGTCCAGGTACCAGCGGCCGTCCTCGTGGGTGACTGCCCAGGGAACGCAGACGGGGCCGGCCACGCTCGTGCCCTTGAGGACCAGAAACGGCTTCTGGTCCCTTTCCCGCAGCACCGGGGCGATGTCCCTGCTTTCTGCTTCTTCGATGCGGTTCAGAAGGCTCTTGGCGTAATCGCCGGCCACAGTGTTCTTGCGGAACAGGTTCTGCAGCCGGTCGACGTCCTGGTCCCGCACGGCCTGGGCGACGTCGCCCATCAAACCCTTGGCGGAAGCTGAGCCCTCGGGCGGCTCGTCGGCGATGGACACACACACCACGGTCATCCACGCGACGAAGCCGGCGATGAGGACGGCGGGCAGCAGACGGGTCTTCCAGCGCTTACCAGTCATGGTGGGCACGTCGATGTCTCCTTAAGCCGGGAGTAGCTGTCACAGTGGGTTGAGGCCGCCCCGACGGTGGCATCCGGGCCGATGCCTGACCTGCCGCGCGATGAACTCGTTCGCCCCAGGTGCCTTGTTCCACAGCTCTGCGCCGCCCATGCACGCGAAAGGCACGCGAAGGAATCGGGTGTGTCAGCTCCCGATTCGGTCCATCTCCCGTTCTGCGAAAGCACGGAAGCTGCGCGGTGGGCGGCCGGTGAGGCGCTGGACGGTGTCGGTGGTGCGGTCCTCGGCGCCTTCGGCGATGGCGTGGTCCATGCCGGCCAGCATCGCGGCGAACTCGGCGGGCATGTCGGCGGTCAGGCGGTCGCGCATCTGCTCGTAGGCCAGTTGGCGGTGGGTGACGGTCCGGTCGGTGACCTGGGTGAGGACCGCGGCGATGTCTCCATAGCTCAGGGCTTGTGGCCCGGTGATGAGCAGGTCGGTGTTCGGGGCCCGTGGCCCGGTCAGTGAGTGCACGGCGACGGTGGCGATGTCGTCGGCGTCGACGTATCCGACGCGGCCCTCGCCCGCTGCCGTTCGGATGGTCCCGTCCGCTCTGATGGTTCGGGCGTGCGCGTGGTTGCCGGTGAAGTTCTGCATGAACCACGAGGGCCGCAGGACCGCCCACTGGGAGAACAGAGCGGGCAGGGCCTGATGCACCTGGCCCACGGCAGGGCCGCCGGCGGGGATGGCCGACGAGCTGAGCAGGACCGCGCGGCGGACTCCTGCGGTGCGGGCCTGTTGAAGGAAGGGCAGCATGACGGCTGCCGGATCCGGAGAGCCGAGCGGCGGGATGAGATAGACCCGGTCCACGCCTTCGAGGGCCCCGTAAAGGAGGAGCCGCATGCCCGAACGCAAGCCCCGCGCGGACGCAACTCGCAATCGGGACGCTGTACTTGCGGCCGCCGACTCACTCTTCGCCCGGTGCGAGAGCCCCGAGTCGGTCACCATGGCCGACATCGCGGCAGCAGCCGGCGTCGGCAAGGCAACGCTCTTCCGCGGCTTCGGCGACCGCACCGGCCTGATCCACGCGCTGTACGAGATGCGGCTCGCACCGATCAGGCTGGCCGCCGAAGAGGGGGCGCCGCCACTGAGGCCCGCCACACCGCCACTCCAGCGCGTACCCGCCCTCCTCGACGCCGTCCTGTGCTTCAAGATCGACAACCGTCACCTCGCCCTTGCACTCGAGGGAAGCGGCGGCGGCAGCCCTTATGCGGCAGAACACTACGAGCGGTGGCACAGCACACTCCAGGCCGCACTGGAGCAGATTCCCGGACTCACTGACAGCGACTTCACCGCGCATGCGCTGCTTGCTGCCACCCGCGCCGACCTCGTCGAACACCTCGTCGGCCAACGGCGGACGACTCGTGATGAGATGCGGGCTCACCTGGCGGCCTTCACCGCCAGAGTCCTGGACTCCCCTGCGCCGCCGGACGTTCGCTGACCTTGGCCCCCGGGGGTGTCCTGTCGACCATCAGCCTCGCCGGCACACTCGCCCCACTCGCCACAGGGTGGGTGTTGGCCCGGTCCGTCCGCCCCTCGAATCCCGCAAAGGCCCGGGCCAGGGTCGCATCAGTGACCCGCGTGGCTCCGAACGAGTGGACTCGCCGGAACCCGTACCGGACGGGGACCTCCGCCAAGGGTCCGGATGGTGATGTTGCCGTCCGAGCCCCTGACCCGGAAGAGGCGCCCCGACATGCGACGTACCCCCTACCGCCGTCTGTTCGCCGCAGGGCTGCTCGTGGCGTCCGTGCTGGCCCCGATGGCAGCGACTCCAGCTACGGCCGTCCACGCCGGGTGCGCCGGCCGGCACGACACGGACGAGTGCCCGCCCGACGGTCTCGGTCCCGGGCTGACCGCCCATCTGGACCAGACCATCGAGCACGTCCGCCGGCAGGCCGGCATCCCCGGTGTCGTCGTCGGACTGTGGATGCCGGGCAAGGGGAGCTACGTCCGCGCGACCGGCGTGGCCGACACCACCACCGGCAGGCCGATGACCACCGACGTTTTCACGCGGATCGGCAGCGAGACCAAGACCTTCACGGTCACCGCGCTGCTCAAGCTTGTCGACGACCGCCGGATCCGGCTGGACGACCCGATCTCCGCCTACATCGGCGGCGTGCCCAACGGTAGGCGGATCACGCTGCGTCATCTGGCCGAGATGCGCAGCGGCCTGTTCCCGTACACCGCCGACCCGGGCTTCGTGCGGGACCTGGAGGGCGACCCGAGTCGCACGTTCAACCCGAGGGAGCTGCTCGCTTACGGCTTCAAGCACCGCAACACCTTCGCGCCGGGCGCGAAGTTCCAGTACTCCAACAGCAACCTCATCCTGCTCGGGCTGGTGATCGAGAAGGTCAGCGGCCTCAGGTTCGCCGACTTCTTGCACCAGCGTGTGCTCCGCCCTGCCCGCCTGAGCCACACGCTGGTCCCGGACAGCCCCGCGTTCCCCGAGCCGCACGCGCGCGGCTACACCAAGCAGACGCTGAGCGGCGAGAGGGCGAACGCCACGGACTGGAACCCCAGTTGGGCCTGGTCGGCCGGGGCGATGATCTCGGACCTGCACGACCTGCGCCGCTGGGCCAAGATCGTCGCCACCGGAACGCTGCTGCGCCCGGAGACCCAGAGGGAGCGGCTCAAGCTGCTGCCGACCGGCTTCCCCGGCACGAGCTACGGCCTCGGCATCCTGAAGACCGGCGGATGGATCGGCCACAACGGCTCCCTGCCGGGCTACGAGAGCGTGACGGTCTACCTCCCTTCGCAGAAGGCCACCTTGGTACTCATGCTCAACACCGACGCTTCTTACGAGGGCCAGGAGCCCTCCACGCTTCTCGCCCGGGCGATCACCGAAGTCGTGACCCCCAACAATGTCTACGACCGTCCGGTCCCCCCGCGCTAGGGAGGGGTCCCCGCAGTGACGAGGAGGGCCGCCGGGCCGGCCCGGCGGCCCTCCTCGTGGCCCCACCGGCCGGTCAGGTGAGCGTGAAGAAGAGCGTGTCCTGGGTGTACCAGTCGACGTTCTTCGTTGCGCTCTCCCATTCGTCGTGCTCGAAGTCGAGCTTGACGATGAGTTCCTGGACGTCGTACCGGAAGGCGGGGTCCATCCGGTCCAGGACGGCGCGGTAGGCGTCGGCGGCGGGTTTGGTCCTGGCCAGCGGCAGGTGGCCGATGGCCGGGTAGCCGTCTACCGAGTGCGGGATGTGAGGGAAGTCGAGGGGCAGCCCGCCGTAGAGGTAGCCGTGGGGCAGCAGGTCGGCGGGCACGCCGAGGCCGCGCATCTCGTCGTCCACCAGGCCGAAGAACGTCGAGGGCTTGGAGTAGGTGCCAAGGTGGTACGGGTCGCAGGCGTTGCGGTCGATGATGTGCTGCACAGCGGAGTTGTAGGCATTGCCCGCGCACTCCGCCTCCGAGTCGGTGCGCCCGGCGATGAGGTGATCGAGGGCGTCGGGGATGGACAGCCCCCAGTCGACGCCCTGGCGGTCGAGATCGTCCTGGTGGGCCTGGGCGGCCTTGCGTATGCCGTCGAGGCAGCGCAGCTGGTCCGGCGTGAGGTTGCCGTTACTGCCCAGGTAGGCCAGGACGTCGGCCTGGTCGGCGGTGGAGTACGCGATGTTGTGACTCATGACCGCAATGGTGCCAAGAGGCACTGACATCCGGCCGTCGGAGGGTGGGAGTGCAGCGCGGGCGCCGGGCGATTGTGTCGGCGCCCCGACCGCGGTTCACTCCAGCGGGCGTTTGCCGACGGTTGTCGGGCAGCCGGGCCGGATCACGCGCGTCCTCGCGGATCCGGCCCCTTTCCCGGTGCGACTCCCGTGCCGCAGGCGGCGGCAGGGGCGCTTCCGGCAGTCCGAAGCGGACTCAGGAGTACGCGGGCCGCCCCGGAGCCGGGACGTTGCGGAAGCGGAACGGCTCCGGGGCCCGGCCTGCCTGGACGAGCCAGCATTCCCCGGCACCGTCGCCGGTCACGATGCGCAGCACCGTGTCCGCTACGACCTCCGCCGGGATAACCGGCGTGCCCTGCTCGGAGAGCATGCCGCGCAGCGGGTCGATGATCCGCGACTCGGCGAAGCCCGGGCAGATCGCGTTGAACCGGATGCCGTCGGGCGCGAGCGCCGGTCCCAGTGAACGCGCGAGACCGACCACGGCATGCTTGTTGGCCCCGTACAGGGCGTCGAGCGGCACCGAGGCCAGGCCGGCCAGGGACGCGGTCGCCACGATCGCCCCTCCGCCGCGTGCCCGCAGCGCCGGCAGGACCGCGTGGGTGCCGAAGACAACGCCGTCAAGGTTGGCGCCCATGGCGCGGCGATACCGCGCCAGGTCGAAGTCGTCGCCGACGCCGCAGCCCGTCGCCACCCCCGCGTTCAGGAAGGCGATGTCGACACCGCCGCAGCGCTCAACGACGAAGTCCACCAGAGCGCGGTTCGCATCGAGGTCGGAGACATCGCACGCCCGGAAGTGACCGCCGACGGTGTCGGCCACTTCCCGGCCGCCCTCCGCGTCGAGGTCGGCGACAACCACCTCGGCGCCCGCCTCAGCCAGCGCCAGCGCCGTGGCCCTGCCCAGCCCGCCGGCACCGCCCGTGACGATCGCGACCTTGCCGCACAGCGGTGCCGGGCCGTGCGCGCTCGAGGCGGCCCGGCCCGCCGACGGGGCCTTCCTTCCGGTCACCTCGTCGGTCATGCCAGTTCCAGCACGAGCTTGCCGACGTTCTCGCCGCGGAAGAGCATGTGCAGCGTCTCGGGGAAATCGTCCACCGTCCCCTTGACCACGTGCTCCTTGACCTTGAGCCGGCCCTCGCCGATCCACCCGGCGATCTCCTGTGTGGCCTGCGCGTAGCGCTTGGCGTAGTCGAAGACCACGAAGCCCTCCATGCGGGCGCGGCGCACGAGCAGGGACATGTAGTTCGACGGGCCCTTGACGGGCGTCGCGTTGTTGTACTGGCTGATCGCCCCGCAGACCACCACGCGAGCGTGCATGGCCAGCCGGGTGAGCGCAGCGTCGAGGATGTCCCCGCCGACGTTGTCGAAGTAGACGTCGATGCCGTCAGGAGTCTGCTCGCGCAGCGCTCGCTTGACGTCGTCGGCCCGGTAGTCGATCGCCGCGTCGAAACCCAGCTCGTCGGTCAGCAGCGCGCACTTCTCGGGCCCCCCGGCGATGCCGATGACGCGGCAGCCCTTCACCTTCGCGATCTGGCCGACCATGGTGCCGACCGCACCCGCCGCGCCGGAGACGACCACGGTCTCACCGTCCTTGAGGGCACCGACGTCCAGCAGGCCGAAGTACGCCGTCATGCCGGGCATGCCAAGTGCGCCGAGGTAGGTCGAAGGCGGCGCGAGCGAAGTGTCGATCTTCAGGGCGCCCCTGCCGTCGGACACGACGTGCTCCTGGACTCCGAACGTCCCCACAACGTGATCGCCGGGCTCGAAGCCGGGGTGGTTGGAGGCGGTCACCTCGATGACCGATCCCGCACGCATCACCTCGCCGAGCCCGACGGGCGGGAGATAGGAGGGGCGGTCGTCGAGCCAGCCGCGCATCGCGGGGTCGAGCGATATGACGCGCGTCCTGCCCGCGAACTGGCCGGGGCCGGGTGCCTCGGCGGGTGCGGAGACGTGTTCCCAGTCCTCGGACTTGACGTCACCCACGGGGCGGGCTGCCAAACGGATCTGGCGGTTGGTCGCAGACATGAAGCCTCCTGTTGTCCATGAACCCCTCGACCATACCGACTGGTAGGTACGTCTGCGACTGTGAGGTGCGCCACGTCCTGGTGCGCGTCACCCCCGTACTGATGCCGGGCCGTCGAGGATTCCGCCTTGAGCGCACCCAGCATCTCGCCTCCTCGGCACGTGCTGCCATCAAGGACGGGCGCCCGGACCGTAGCGCCCCCACAAGCACGACTCGGCCAGGGCCCGGGCGGCGTCCTCCTTCGACGGGCGTGTGGGCGTAAGCGCCCCTCGACTCACGCTGAACGGCCGCTCACGACGCGTGGGGACCCACGTCCGCCGCCGAGAGGGGACCGCGGACCGGGGCGAGTGCCGCGTACTCGTCCGCGCCGATGTCACGGGTGGTGCCGCGCGAGTGGCCGTCGATGTCGTCGGCCACGGACGGGCTCGCCAGCGTCGCCGCGTTGATCGCCGGGCTGCCGGCCGTCAGCCGGAACACCCCGTCGGACTCCTGCCGGAGGAGCGGGTCGGCCCGGCGGTAGCCGCCGGAGGGGATGTTGCCGTTGGACGCGGCGCCCCACAGGAGGTTGCTCTGCCAAGTGAAGCCGGTGGTCTTGCCCATCGCAACCAGGCTGCCAACCCCGGCGACCAGAAGGTTGTCGGCGATGACCACGTCCCCGGGCTCGTACTCGCGGGTCTCCCCAGAGAGCGTTCCGGCGTTGCCGACCAGGGTGTTGTGCACGATCACCGCACGGTCGCACGCGTCGTTGCCGCGCCTTTCCCCGGTCGTCTCACCGGCGTGGTGGTCGCGGGTGGTGCCGCTGCCGATCACCAGGGCGCGGCCCGACAGACCGCCGAGGTAATTGTTGACGATCAGCTGGTCGTTGCCGTAGACGCGCAGCCCTTCAGCACCGCCGATCAGGTAGTTGCCCTCCACTCTGGAGCGGTTGCCATGGCGCAGCACGATCCCGCCGCGGCTGTCGCGGATGGTGTTGTACTGGACGGTGTTGTCCGAGGACTTCACCGAGACGGTCTCCGGGTCTCCGTCGCACCCCTCGAACAGGTTGTACTCCACAACCGCGTGGGCACTGGACAGCGCCCGGCCGCTGACGCCGAGCCGGATCGGCTCGCCGCCGTTGGCGCCGGCGAAGCTGTGGCCGGAGAAGTGGTTCTTGTAGATGTGGAGGCGCTGGGCCATGGCGGTCGAGCCCGGGCCGTCGACGACCACGAAGATGCCCTCGGTCGACTTGTCGTGGAAGCGGTTCCGGTCGATCTTGACGTCGTCGGCCCGCACGACGACCCAGTCCAGTCCGCTGATGTCGGCGAACCGGAAGTCGTTGCGGGTCAGTCGGATGCGGGGGCAGCTCGCCGGTATCTCCAGCGTGGTGCTCTGGCGGAAGGCGAAGCCGCTGATGGTGACGTTGCTCGAGTTACTGAAGACGAAGCTGCGCTCGCCCTGGAGCACCGCGCCGCCGCGAGATTCCGAGACGATGGTGATCGGTGCGCTGCTCGTGCCGTTCTTGCCCGTGACGCTGATGGCGCCACGGGGCGGGACGGTGTACGTGCCGTCGGCCAGGACGATCCGATCGCCGGGGACCGCGCGGACGATCGCGTTCTGGAGTTCGTCCAGGGAACCGACCAGCGTCGTGGCTGCCGACGCGCTGGTCGCCATCAGAGTGTTGAGCGGCACAGCGGCGATGGCGGCGCCCAGCAAGGTGCCGGTGAGAAACGTGCGTCGTTGCATAGTGCCTCCTGTAGGACGAGGAACGGGAAGGTGCTGAGTCGGCACCTTCCCGTGGGGGCGCGGCGCGACGGGGCGCGGCGCGACGGGGACCGTCGCCCGCCCGGACGACCGGATGCCTTTAGAAGTCGTCGGCGCCGTTGCGCAGCTCGTAGGTCCAGTAGCCGGTCTTGGCGGCGGCGTCGTCGACCGCGATGCCGCCCTTGGGCGCGGGCACGGCCTTGCTGCCCTCGGCGGGGCCGTCGGTGGCGAAGAGGTTCACGTAGAAGGAGCTGACGACGTGGTTCTTGTCGTCGACGCCGCCCTGGTTGATGCGGACGGCGGCGTAGGCCGGGGTGCCGGCGTTCAGCACGATGGGCGTCGCGGGCTTGCTCTTGGCGACGGGCGGGACGTCCTTGGCGGTCTGCGGTACGTCGCTGAACGAGATCAGCGGGTATTGCAGCAGCGTGCAGGCGTGACCTGAGACGTTCGTCGCGGTCAGAGTGATGTGCGTGGTGGGGACGCCGTCCTGCTTGGCCGCGGAGATCCTCACGTCGTCGACCCTGCAGGCCGGGGCCTTGGCACTGGGCTTCTTGTGGGAACCGGCCTGGGCGGCAGCGCCGGAAGTACCCGAACCGCTGGTGCCCGTGCCCGCCTCGCTGCCTGCTGCCGTGTCCTTCTTCCCGGCGCTGTCGCCGACGGTCTTCGAGACCGAGGCGGACCCTGCGGACCCGGCGGCCCCCTCGTCCTTCACGCCGCCGTCGCCGCCACAAGCGGTGAGCGTCAGGCCGAGGGCGGCAACGGCGGTCGCGGCGAGTACGGCAGGGCGGTCGATGAACGTACGCATGTGGGGCTCCCCGTGTGTGATGCGGTGTCAGTACGGTCGATGCCATGTGCAGGCACCTGGTCTGCTCACAGCTTCGGCCCCCGCCCTGCCGTTGTGCTGACGTACCGCTGACGTACGGCTGACGCCACCCGCCCGCGACAGCAGCGTCCGGGTCCGGGAACAGCGGCACAGCCGCCCCTGACACGTTCAGGAGCGGCTGTACACAGTGCAGCGGACGGCGCCGGGCGCCCCGGCGAAGTTCGCCGACGGGGACGGTGCAGCGCCGCGGGCCGGTCAGTTCTCGGTCTTGGCGGGTTCCATGCCGTGCTGGTCGACCACCGCCCGCTGCATGATCGCCTCGATGCCGTACAGCGTGTCGGCCCTGCCGCCCCTCTTCTTGTCCTTGGTCATGTAGGAACGCGAGCCGAGGTAGGCGAGGCTGCGCTTGTCGAAGATCCATTCGTCGCGTGTCGCGGAGGCGTCGTCCTCGCGTGTGATGCCGATGCCGTGACGGCCGGCGGCGTCCACAGCGTCCGGAATCTCGGTCACGCCGGGAATCTTGCCCGCGGCCTTGTAGAGCGCGGAGGCGTTGGCCGGCGGCATGATCGTCTCGCGCAGCAGTTCGCCTATCGTCCCGAAGACCGCCTCGTCCTTCGACACGTCCTCCCCCACCGTGGTCTCGGCGTAGAGCAGTTCGAGGAGGGCGTCGGGTTCGGTGGGCAGCGAGGCCAGCCACGTGTACGTAGGCCGACTGATGCCTGCCGGGACGGCGCCGGTGTCGTCCGTACCGTCCGGGCCGGCGGACTCGACGGGGAGGTCCTGACCCGACATCGGGACGCCCTTGCCCGTTTCGCGGGCCCAGCCGATGTTGGTGACCGGGGTGGGGTCCTGCGACATCCAGACTTCCCGCTTGTACGGGGCCCCCAGCCGCACGGTGCCGCCGAAGGTGCCTACGTTGGAGCGGTTCAGGCTCCTGACGTAGACGAACTGGCCGTCCTTCACCGGCCTCGCGTCGGTCTTCAGGGATGCGGCAGCGATGCGGTCGAGCGTGAGAGACGCGCTGTTGACTCTCGTGGCTCCGGCACCGCCTGCCGGGGCGGAGGTGTCCGCGCCGCCGGAAAGTGTGACGACCAGCGCCCCTGCCAGTGCCATCGACGCCATGGGCACCAGCACCGCCGGTCGCAGCCGGCGACGCGACGGCCGTGGCGTCCGGGCGGAGGGGGCGAGGTCGCGGTCGATCTGATGCATCAGGGTGTCCTTGTGGTGGAGGTGACGGCAAGGCGGGAGGTCCCATTCGACCGGATCCGACAGCGACTCCAGGGTTTCGCTCCGGGCCGATGCGGTGCGGTGCGGTTTGTCAGCGTTCATTGGGTTTCCTCCTGCAGAAACAGGGCCGCGAGAGCGGCCTCACTCTCTATCTCTCCGCAAGCACCCGCCGGTTCCGTTCCACCCTGGTCGAGTCCGGCCCGGTCGAGCGGGCCGGTGCTGAGCCGGGCCAGTCGGGCGCGAGCCCGGGACAGCCGCGACCGCACGGTGCCCACGGGAACTCCGAGGGCCTCGGCGGCCTGGCGGTAGTCCAGCCCCGACGAGACACACAGGGTGAACACCTCGCGGTCCGCGCGGCGCAGCTGCCCGAGTGCCGTGTGCACCGACGCGAGGCGGCGCCTGTCGTCGATCCGGCCGGCTGCCTCGTCCGCGAAATCCCCGACCGGAGGCGGTGCGGGGTGGCGGCCCAGGAAGGCGAGCCGTCGGCGCAGGCCGCGATTGGCGTTGCGCGCCTTGTGCGTGGCGATGCCGAGCAGCCAGGGTCTGAGGGATCCGCCGTCCGGTTCTACCGCTTCCCGGGTACGCCAGGCCGCGAGGAAGGTCTCGGACATGACCTCCTCGGCCTCCGACCAGTCGCCCGTCAGCCGCAGGGCATGGTTGTAGACCGCCCGCGCGTATTGGTCGTACAGGCCGGCGAACGCCTCACGGTCCCCTGCCCGAATGCGCGCACGCGGTGGCTGTTCTTGTTCTGTTTGCCTCACACCAGTTACTCCCCGCGGCCCGGACGAGGTTCCTGTGCCGCTCGTCACACCGCCATGGGAGGAGTTCATCCGCACTGTTGTACGCCGGGCAGTCCCGCCCGGCGGCCACGGGGTTGCCCCACACAGGCGGCCGTACCGGGCGATGAGACGCCCCCACCAGCTTCCAGCAACCTTTTTGACGAGCCGTCAGTAAATAATTTCGCAATCGCGATGAGAACAACACGCGCCTCATGCGTATCCAAGGGCGGACGCGTCCCCCGGTGCCCATCAGCAACCGGCTCCGTACCCCCTATAGGAGGCGACGAGTTGAGTCACAGGCGAATAACCAAGCGAAAGGCCGTTCTGGCGGGAGCCGGGGCAGTCGGCATTGCCGCGGCCGCCATCCTGCTTCCACAGGCCTACGCCGGGCAGGACGGATCGCAGTCCGCTGCGTCGGCTCCCAGAACGATGAGCGCGGCCTCCGCCTCGGAGCTGCTCCAACAACTCGGCAAGCAGCTCGGCGCGTCCTACGGCGGCGCGTACTACGACGCCGACAAGCAACAGCTCGTCGTCAATGTCGTGGGCAACGACAACAAGGTCAACGTGCAGGTCAAGAAGGCCGGCGCGGTGCCGAGGAACGTGCAGAACAGCGCGAGCAAGCTGGCAGCGGCCAAGAGCACGCTGTCCCAGAAGGCCACCGTCCCGGGCACGTCCTGGGCGCTCGACCCCCGAAACAACCAGGTTCTCGTCACGGCCGATCGTACGGTCGCCGGCGAGCGCTGGGACAAGCTCGAGTCGGCGGTACGGGACCTCGGCCCGGGCGTGGCCCGGATCCAGAAGTCCGCGGGCGAGTTCAAGACCTTCCTCGAAGGCGGCGACGCCATCTTCGGCGGCGGCGCGCGCTGCTCACTCGGCTTCAACGTGACCACTCAGGACGGCAGTCCCGGCTTCCTGACCGCCGGTCACTGCGGGGTCGCGGCCGAGCAGTGGTCCGAGCAGGCGGGCGGCCAGGCGGTCGGCACGGTCCAGGAAGCGGTCTTCCCCGGCGAGGGCGACTTCGCACTCGTGACGTACGACGACCCCGCGACCGAGGCCCCGAGCGAGGTCGACACCGGCAGCGGGCAGACGGTCGCGATCAACCGGGCGGCCGACGCGGCGGTGGGCCAGGACGTCATCCGGATGGGCAGCACGACCGGCCTCAACGACGGCCAGGTCACCGGCCTGGACGCGACCGTGAACTACCCCGAGGGCACGGTCACGGGCCTCATCCAGACCAACGTGTGCGCCGAGCCGGGCGACAGTGGCGGCGCGCTCTTCACCGCGGACGGCAGCGCGGTCGGCCTGACCTCGGGCGGCAGCGGGGACTGCACCGCGGGCGGCGAGACGTTCTTCCAGCCGGTCACCACGGCTCTCGCAGCGGTCGGGGCGCAGATCGGCAACGGCGCGGGCGGCGGTGCGGGTGACGACAACGGCGCGGGTGAAGCCGAGGGCAACGCCGACGCCGGCGCCGAGGACAACGCGGGCGCCGACGCCGGCGCCGAGGACAACGGCGGCGCGGAGGCGAACGCCGGCGCGGACGGTGGCGCCCAGGACGACGGCCAGGAAGGCGGCGGCGCGAACGACAACGGCGTCGGCGGAACCGACCAGGTCGGCGGCAACGACGCCGCGGGTGACGCGGCCGGCGACGGCAGCGGCCTGAACAACTGAGGCAGCCCTCTGCGGCAGCATCGAACACGGGCGAACCCCGGGCATCGGCGGATGCCCGGGGTTCGCCCGTGTCCCCCGCCTGCCCCGTCTGCCCAGCCCGTCTCGCCTGCCCCGCCTGACTCGCCTGCCCCGCCTGCCCCGCCTGCCTCTTCAGCCTGCCCCGACCGCGCTCAGTCGTCCTCGGCGAGGCAGGCCGCGGCCTCGGCGCCCGTCGTGTCGAGCGTGCTGGTCAGCGCCTCCAGCTCGCCGCGCAGCGCGCGGATCCGCTCCAACGACAGGCCCGTGGCCTCGGCGATCTTCCGGGGCACGCCCAGCGCTTTCTCCCGCAGCTGCTCCCCCGCCGCGGTGGGCCGCGCGGTGACGGAGCGCTCGTCCTCGCGGCTGCGCCTGCGCTCCACGTAACCCGCCGACTCCAGCCGCTTGAGCAGCGGCGACAGGGTCCCGGAGTCCAGGCGCACGTACTCGCCGATCTGCTTGACCGGCAGCTCGCCGCGCTCCCACAGCACCAGCATCACCAGGTACTGCGGGTACGTGAGCCCCAGGTCCTTGAGCGCGATGCGGTAGATGCTGTTGAACGCCCGCGAGGCGGCGTGCAGCGAGAAGCAGATCTGGTGGTCGAGACGGAGGAAGTCCTCGTCCGGCACCTCGGTCAGCGTCGTCTTCTCCATGGCTACAGCATACCTGCGCATGATTGAGTTGTGTGCAATTGAATTGCGTGCTCTACTTATGTCATCGGTTCTCAACGGACGAAGAGGGATGCAACTCATGGACGCGCTCTACACCGCTGTCGCCACCGCCAACGGTCGCGAAGGCCGCGCCGTCAGCTCCGACGGTCACATCGACCTGCCGCTCGCCTTCCCGGCCGCCCTTGGCGGCAACGGACAGGGAACCAACCCCGAGCAGCTCTTCGCCGCCGGGTACGCGGCCTGCTTCGCCAGCGCGATGGGCGCCATAGGCCGCCAGGAGAAGATCGATGTCAAGGACGCCTCCGTGACCGCGGAGGTCAGCATCGGCAAGGACACCGACGGTGGCTTCGGCCTCTCCGTGGTGATGCGTGTCGAGCTCCCGGACCACCTCCAGGGCGAGGCCGGCCGTGACCTGCTGGAGAAGACCCACGCGTACTGCCCCTACTCCAAGGCGACCCGCGGCAACCTGCCGATCGAGCTCGTCATCGAGTAGTCACCGCGCCGGGGACACCTGGGGCCGGACGGTCATCACGACCGTCCGGCCCTCGGTGTTCGCCCACCCCGGCCCACCCTGTCAGCGAAGCCGGTCCACCGCCCCGACCGCCTTGACGGCGGCGCGGCAGACCGTCGGATTGCCGCGGACCGCCGCACGAGCGGTACGACTCGACGCCATCCCCAGCCGGCACAGCGCCGCCCTGGGCGTGTGCCGGTCGACGTAACCTTCGGTGACGTTCAGTTCCGCCGTCTTGAGAGCGTCCGCGGGTCCGGCGAACGAGGTGGCGACGGCGGCGACGACGCTGCCGACGACGAGCCCGCCTCCGGTGCTCGCGATGATCGCGAAACGGCCCGCGTCGCCTCGCTCGGCGTCCGAGCGGGCGCGGGCCAGCGCCTGCGCCAGCACCCAGGGGACCGTCACCGTCGCCACGGTCGCCGCGCTCAGCAACAGCCCCTGTCCGGCGGCGAACCGCGCGTACGAGCGACGTCCAGCAGCCTGGTCAGGAGCAGGGCGTACGCGTAGTTTACTTCCGGTGCTGCGGCGCTGAGTGGGGACGGGTGACGCGGCGGCCGCGCCGCCTGCGGGCCCCCATCAGGATCATCACTGCGCTGCCCTCCTGCCGGTGGGGCCATGGCGTGGGTGCGCTGTCGCCTGGGAGCTGCGACCCGGCGCGGGGCGCGGTGGCAGCGATGAAAAGCGGTCGCGATCCGTCCGAAGCCCGCCGCGCACGACAAGCCCGGCCCCGCTCGGGGAACGTACGCGCAGCGGAACCTCGCGAACTCCGGGAGCCGGGGGCGGGCCAGTCGGCCGCGCGCCGCAACGGGTGCGGAGCAGGCTTTGACGCCCAGCTGGATTCGGCAGCGAACCGAGATCCCCTTCGGTGCCGTTGGTTCCGGATGGGGGTTCGACCTGTTCTCAATCTTCAAGGGCTCCGCGGAAGCCAGTCAAGATCATATTTAGTATTTTGCGGTAGTTCGGGAGTTTCATCCCCTGCCTGCGGAACGCACGACGGTCACCACCAGTAGGCGGGGTATCGCGGTGCTGTACGGCGGATGCGGGAGGCGGCGTACTCCATCAGCACCAGAAGGACGGTGGCCCCGAGCAGCAGGGGAATGAACCGGGCGGGCGCGGGGGTCTGGAGCACGATGACGACGGCCGTGGCGCAGGCGGGCGAGTGCGGTGTGCGTGCGGCCATCATCAGGGCCAGCGTGACGCCGGCCGCCACGGCAGCTGCCCATGGGCTGCTGCCCGCTGCCGCCAGCACGCCGTAACCGACGGCGGCGCCGAGCAAGTGGCCGATGACCACGCTGCGGGGCTGGGCCAGCGGCAGGGTCGGGGCGCTGTGCACGAGCGCCGCGCTCGCGGCCAGCGGCGGTATCAGCACGGGTTCGTGGATCATCGTGCCGATCGCGACCAGTCCCAGCAGGACGGCTGTCGCAGCACTGATGCTGTGGAAAGCGGCCGCGGGGGTGGGCCGGGCGGGAGCCCGGCCGGTCACCTTGCGTCTACGGGACGCCTCAGGGGCAGCTTGGACCGACTCGGGACGCGGGGCGGCGTCGATGCTCATGTGAGGTGTTTCCGGGGCAGGCGGCCGTCGGCCGGTGTGGGCAGAGCGAAAGGTGGGCGAACACTGTGATCGACAGTCGGGCCCGCCTTGCGCCCGCTTCCTGGTTCGGCCGACGCAATCGCACAAGACCCTATCGCTCAGATTTGCGACGGAATGGTTCGGGGTCGGACAGGCCCGTCGCCGATCGGCCGGCCGGAATGGTTTCGCAGACCGCCGTGGTGGTGACGAGGTGGCGTAGGGCCACGCCCAATACCAGAGGTGAGACGAGGACGCGCGAAGCATGGACATGGCGAAGCACTCCCCCCTCGCCGGGGCAGTGAGCGATCTTGCCGCAGTGATGGCCGAGGCTCCTCCCGGAGCAGCCGACACACTATGGCGACTGACCGGGGCCAAGCGCGGCCTGGACGCGGCCCTCGTCCGCCTCCGGCCGGGCGCTGTCAGCACGCGGCACGGCGACCCGGCACGCGATGCCCTGGTCGTCGTCGTCCACGGCAGCGGCCGGCTCGGCACCGGCGCCGGGGCCCTCCCTCTGGCGCTGCACGCGGCCGTCTGGCTGGCGGGAGGCTCGCGGGAGTCACTGACCGCCGGACCGGACGGGATGACGTACCTGACGGTCCGCACCCGGCGGCCCGGCCCCGGGGTGGCGCCACCCGCGGCTGAAGGCGGCGAAACGGCCTGCCTCCTCTCCCAGGTGTGCCCCGACTGCGGGCGGCTCGCCGCCGAACAGGGGGCCCGGTACTGCTCACGCTGTGGCAGCCCACTGCCGGACTGAGCCGCGCAGGCCCGAGGTGACGCGGCCCGATTCCCCGTCGCTGTGGCCGGTCCGGCCCACATCTGTGTCGCCGTCTTGGGGTCTCCGGGTGCCGACTCCGTCGTTCATGTCAGGTCCTATGCTGGTCCGCCATGGGAGACGCTCCGCACGAGGTCGGCACATGGCACCAGGGGCGCAACCCGCAGCGCCGGAAGACCGGGGCGCTCGGCTGGGCACTGCTGGTCCTGCTCGTCGTCGCGCTGTTCACCCTGTGGCCGGGCTGACCCAGGCCCCCCGCATACGGAATCCGGCCCTATGCAGGTCGCAGTACGAGCTGAGTCACTTCCCCGGACCTCGACGACCACCACCGCCACGAATGCTCTCGCCACGCATCCCCGTCGTCGCGAACCGCGCCGTGTCCAGCCGCAGCTCCGCCGACCGCTGAAGCCCGCACCGGCACCCGTCCCGCGACTCATGCCACGAACTCTCCAGCCAGTACGCCCCCGACAACTCGCCATGGACAATCTCAGGCTCCGCTACGCGATCCACACCCACAACAACGACCCCTCACGACGTCGGCAACGCCACTTCTCTCCACCGCGAGCCGATCGAGGCCCCGCAAATGTGTCGCGCGCGGGCGCGTACGCCTTGGCCTCAAGCTCCCTCGAGGCGTGTACGTACGTGAAGGCGAGGCGCCCGCATGCGAATGTGACGGGGCGGCCCGTGGGCGCGGCCTGGGCACGCGAGGCGCTGCCGCGCCAAGCAGCGGTGGGCGCGAAGGTCGCCAGCGCGCTTATCAGCCAGTAGAACGTCGGGGCGCACGTTCACGCCCGCCGATACCGACAGCCACTTCTGCGTGCGGTCATGGTTGCCGTTTTCGTGCGTGGTGCGCCCGGGGCCGTCTCGCCTCGTCGCCTCTGTCTGGCGGCGTACGTTCCACTCGGCAACGTGCCTATTTCGCCACCAAGTGGAAGGATTCGATTACACAGGAAGGTACGCAGTCGAGCGCGCCTTCCGCACGTACCGGAGGCAGGTCGGCTCATGCCCAAGCAATCGAAGCCATCCGAGCCCTCGCACGGCGAGGGCCCGAGCCGTCACAAGGGGACCGAGCAGCACGGCTGGGCCCCCGATGTGGACGACACCCGTCAGCAGGAGAACCCCAGCGCCCGCCGCTCCTTCCACACGGATGAGCACGCCCCGGGCAAGGGGCCTGGCCGCAAGCCTTCCCGGGAAGAGAAGAAGCCCGTTCCGGGCGACAAGGTCGAAAGCGACAGTGCGCGCGGCGAGGAGTACGGCGACACGTCCGAGAAGGGCATGCGGGACACCGGCCGCAAGGGCCGCTCGCAGCGCCCGAGCGGCGCCAAGGACGCTTCCGCGTTCACGGGGGTGGACCCCCAGGAGCCGCCCTCGAAGCGTCGGCCGGGTTAGTCCGCGGTTCTCGGTTCCCGGCCGGCACCCGTCAGGCGGCGGCGCACCGCTGAGGTCCCGGGGGTGCGCAGGACGCGTGGGGGGCGGACCTCAGCAGATGCGGGGCAGCTGCTCCCCGATCGGCAGGTCCACCACGCGGGTGCCGCCAAGGCCGGTGCGGGCCACGACCATGCCGGGGTGCGCGTCCACCGCCTCTCCGATCACCTGGGAGTCCGCGCCCAGTGGGTGTGCGCGCATCGCGTCCAGCACCGCGTCGGCGTGCTCGCGCGGGACGAACGCCACGAGCTTGCCCTCGTTGGCGACGTACAGGGGGTCCAGCCCCAAGATGGCGCAGGCGTTGGCGACGGCCGGCGGAACCGGGACGTTCCGCTCCTGGACGACCACTCCGACGCCCGAGGCCGCCGCGATCTCGTTCAGCGCGGCGGCCAGTCCCCCACGGGTGGGGTCGCGCAGTACGTGCAGGTCCGGGGTGACGGCGAGCATCGCGTCGACCAGGCCGCCGAGCGCCGCGCAGTCACTCTCGATCTCCACCCCGAACTCCAGGCCTTCGCGGACACTCATGATCGCCACGCCGTGGACGCCGATGGCGCCGCTGACGATCACGACATCCCCGGGGACGACCCGCTGGGGGCGCAGATCTACGCCCGCCGGGATGAGCCCGATGCCCGCCGTGTTGATGAAAATCCCGTCGCCGTGCCCGGCTTCCACGACCTTGGTGTCACCCGTCGCCACTTCGACCCCGGCCTCGCGCGCCGCCGCACCCAGCGCCTCGGCGACGCGGGAGACCACCGACAGCTCGACACCTTCCTCCAGGATGAATCCGCAGGAGAGGTAGGCAGCGCGGGCGCCGCTCATGGCGAGGTCGTTGACGGTGCCGTTGACGGCGAGGTCCCCGATGCTGCCGCCGGGGAAGAACAGGGGCCGCACCACGAAGGAGTCGGTGGAGAAGGCCAGCCGGACACCGCCCAGCGAGAGCGCCGCGGCGTCCCCCATCTGCGCGAGTACCTCTCCCCCGAAGGCGGGAGCGAAGATGTGCTGGACCAGTTCGGCGGAGAGCGCGCCGCCGCCGCCGTGGCCCATCACCACCCGGCTCTGGCCACGCAGAGGAGCCGGGCAGGTCCAGGCTGTCAGGTCCGGTACCGGCGTGTTGAGCTCGGTGGTCTCAGACAACGGGGCTCGCCTCCCGAGGCGCGGTCGTGGCGGTCGTACCGGCCGTGTCGGTCGTGACCTCCGTGTCGGTCGTAACGGCCGCGACGGCCGTCGCGGGTGTCGCGGTCGTGGCGGCCGGAAGGTCCAGCCGCCGGTAGAGGTAGTACGCGGCGCAGGCGCCCTCGCTGGAGACCATGGTGGCTCCGAGCGGCGTACGGGGCGTGCAGAGGGTGCCGAACGCCTCGCACTCGTGGGGCTTCAGCAGGCCCTGAAGCACCTCACCGCTCCGGCACTCCGCCGGCTCGCGCGTCTGGATGCCGCTGACCGAGAAACGGTGCTCGGCGTCGTACTCCCGGTAGCGCGGCGACAGCCGCCAGCCACTTTGCGGGATCACGCCGATGCCGCGCCAGGCACGGTCGGTCACCTCGAAGACATCCGCCAGCATGGCCCGCGCGGCGGGGTTGCCCTCCGGGCGGACGGCGCGTGCGTAGGCGTTGTCGACGGTGTGCTCGCCGCGCTCCAGCTGCAGCACGGTCCGGCGTACGCCTTCGAGGATGTCCAGCGGCTCGAATCCGGTCACCACGATGGGGACCCGGAACCGTTCGGCCAGCTCCGGGTACTCCCCCGTGCCCATCACGCTGCACACGTGACCGGCCGCGAGGAATGCCTGGACCCGGCAGTTCGGCGACCGCATGATCGCCTCGATCGCCGGAGGCACCAGCACATGGGACACCAGCAGACTGAAGTTGCGGATGCCGAGCTTGCGCGCCTGGTAGACCGTCATGGCGTTGGGCGGCGCGGTCGTCTCGAAGCCGATGCCGAAGAACACCACCTCACGGTCCGGGTTCTGCTGGGCGATCTTGAGGGCGTCCAGTGGTGAGTAGACCACCCGCACGTCACCGCCCTCGCTGCGGACCTGGAACAGGTCGCGGCCCGTACCGGGCACGCGCAGCATGTCTCCGAAGGAGCAGAAGATCACACCCGGGCGGGAGGCGATCTCCAGCGCCTTGTCGATGACCTCCAGCGGGGTGACGCAGACGGGACAGCCCGGGCCGTGGATGAGCTCCACCTCGTCCGGGAGAAGCTGGTCGATGCCGTGCCGGATGATGGTGTGCGTCTGCCCGCCGCAGACCTCCATCAGCGCCCACGGTCTCGTCACGGCCGCGTGGATGTCGTCCAGCAGACGACGGGCCAGGTCCGGGTCCTGGAACTCGTCGATGTACTTCACTTCTGTGCCTCCACAGGTGCGCCGTCGCCGCTCGGCAACGGGGATCCGCCGGCCTCCGCGGCCAGTTCCCAGGGGTCGCCGAACTCCTCCTGGAGCATCCCGAGGGTGGCGAACAGCTCCAGCGTCTGTTTGGCCGACTCCTCGTCCAGGCGCTGCAGGGCGAATCCGACGTGGACGATGGCGTACTCGCCGACCTGGAGGTCGGGCAGGTACTCCAGGCACACCTCCTTGACCACACCGCCGAAGTCGACGGTGGCCATCCGTGTGCCGTCACGCTCCTCGATGTCCAGCACTCTGCCGGGTACCGCCAGGCACATGGCCTTCTCCTCGCTGTGGGTGATGTGTTGTCCGGCTCCGACGGGACACGGCCGTCACCCGGTGGTGCCGGGCCCGGCCGTGACGCGGGCCGCCACCAGGAGCTGGCCGAGTGCCAGCCCACCGTCGTTCGGGGGCACCTGGTGATGGCGCAGGACCCTGAAGCCGTCTTCGCGCAGGGCCCGCGCACAGGCCGACGAGAGCAGTGCGTTGGCGAACACGCCCCCGGTCAGGGCGACGGTGTCCAGGCCGTGCCGCTCCCGCGCCATGACGCAGATGTGGTGGACGAGGCCGGCGACCGCCCGGTGGAAACGTGCCGCGACGAGGGCGGGCGCCGCACCGGCCCGTACGTCGTCGGCCGCAGCGGCCAGGACGGGCCCGGGGTCGGCGCGCACCGTGACCGCGTCGCCCGGGCCGCCGGGCCGCAGGGCGAAGGCGTAACCGGCGCCGTCCGGAACCGGATCGGACAGCGCGGCGGCCTCCAGCTCGATGGCTGCCTGGGCTTCGTATCCGGCCCGGTGACAGATGCCCGCGAGCGAGGAGACGGCGTCGAAGAGACGGCCCATGCTGGAGGTGTCGACGCAGTTCAGACCGCGCTCCAACTGCCGCTCCAGCACGCGTCGCTCGTCGGGAGGACAAGCGGCCACGCAGGGAAGGTCGTCCGACCAGTCGACGCCGGCCGCCCGCAGGTGCGCGAGGGCCATGCGGTACGGGCGGTGCACGGCGGCATCGCTGCCGGGCAGCGGGACGTACGCGAGGTGCCCGAACCGGTCGGCGCTGTCGTAGTCGGCAAGCAGGAACTCGCCGCCCCACACCGCCCCGTCGTCGCCGTAGCCTGTGCCGTCGAACGCGACGCCGATCACGGGCCGGCTGCCGTCCAGTCCGTGCTCGGCCATGGCCGCCGCGACGTGGGCGTGATGATGCTGTACGCGTACGACGGGCCGGGCCGCCGCGTGCCGGGCCGCCCACTGCCCGGAGCGGTATCCCGGATGGCGATCGGCAGCCAGGAGTTCCGGCTTCACCCCTGTGATCGACTCCAGTTGGTGTTCCGCCCGCTCGAACGCCTGCTGTGTGGCGAGATCGTCCATGTCGCCGATGTGGGCGGACAGCCAGGCCGTGCGCCCCTCCGCGAGGCAGAACGCGTTCTTCAGGTCGCCCCCCACGGCAAGGGCGGGCCGTACGGGAACCGGAAGCCGCACGGGCAGAGGGGCGTAGCCGCGGGCGCGGCGCACGGTCAGCGGTTGTCCGTCGCAGACGCGCACGACCGAGTCGTCGCAAGGGACGTGGATGCGCCGGTCGTGCGTGAGCCAGGCGTCGGCCAGGTGCGCCAGCCGGTCCAGTGCCTCGTCGTCGTCCGTGACGATCGGCTCACCCGCCACGTTCCCGCTGGTCATGACCAGCAGGCGGGGGCCGTGGGTGCCTGCGTCGCCCGGGAGGCCGAGCAGCAGGTGGTGCAGCGGGGTGTACGGAAGCATCACGCCCAGGTCGGGGCTGCCCGGAGCGACCGCGTCCGCGAGGCGCGGAGCCTCCGGATCCCGTGCGGCGTCCTCGCGGCGGCGCAGCAGCACGATGGGTCTGACGCCGCCCGTGAGCAGGAGGCGTTCCTCGGGGCCCAGTCGCACGAGGTGCTCGACGTCGGCTGCGCTCCTGGCCATCACGGCGAACGGCTTGTCACCGCGGGCCTTGCGGCGCCGCAGGAGGCACACGGCCGCGGAGTCCGACGCGTCGCAGGCCAGGTGGTAGCCGCCGAGACCCTTCACGGCGAGAACCGCACCCCGGGACAGGAGTTCGCGTGCCTCGGCGACCGGGTCCTTCCCCGTCACGGGCCGCGGCCGCGGGCCGTGACCCGGCCCTGGAGCGAGCAGGCGCAGGCGGGGGCCGCAGCTGTGGCAGGCGACCGGCTGGGCGTGGAAGCGCCGGTCGGCCGGGTCGGCGTACTCGCGGGCGCAGTCAGGGCACATCGGGAAGTCGGCCATGGCCGTTTGGGCCCGGTCGTACGGCAGGCCCGTGACGATGGTGAAGCGCGGGCCGCAGTGCGTGCAGTTGATGAACGGGTGGCGGTACCGCCGGTCGGCAGGATCGGCCAGTTCGGTGAGACAGTCGGCGCAGGTGGCCGTGTCGGGTGGGACGAGGGTGCGCGCCACGCCGTCCGTACGGGAAGCGATGATGGTGAACCCCGCGCCACCGGTGGCCGGTACCTCGTGGTGCTCGACGGATTCGACCCGGGCCAGGGGCGGGGCCTGCGGGGAGATGAGGGCGCAGAACCGGGCCACGGCCGAGGGGGCGCCCTGGACCTCCGCGACGACGCCCTCCCGCGTGTTGGTCACGTGCCCGGTCAGGCTGAGTTCGGTGGCGAGTGCGTAGAGGAACGGCCGGAAGCCGACGCCCTGCACCACTCCGCGTACGGTGACCCGTCGGCGCAGTACCGCCTCGCCGACGACGGCGGTCGAGGGCTGCCGATCACTCACGAGCGGGACGGCGTCATGGCGCCGGGACCGGCGTGCAGGTGGTGATCCGTGTGGTCGTGGTGGTCCGCACCGGTATGCGTGTGCGCCCGCGTGACGTCGTCCTGACGGCGGGCCATGACGGGCTCGTGGACGCGCGCGCCGTCCGCGACCGCCAGCGCCCGGTCGAGCAGTTCCCCGGCCCCCCGGCCCCGGCGGGCCGAGGTCAGGAGCACTTCCACTCCGGGGTTGACCTGTTCGACGTGCGCGCGGAACGCCACCTCGTCGAATTCGACGGCGTCCGCGATGTCAATCTTGGTGACCACCACAAGGTGGGCCAGCCCGAAGGCCGTCGGGTACTTGAGAGGCTTGTCCTCGCCCTCCGTCACGGAGGCGAGCACGACTCTGAGCGATTCGCCCAGGTCGTAGGAAGCCGGACAGACGAGGTTGCCGACGTTCTCCACGAACAGCAGCCGGGTGTCGTCGGGCAGCCATCCCTCCAGGTGCCGGTCGAGCATCGCGGCCTCGAGGTGGCACAGCCCGTCGGTGAGGACCTGCTTGACCGGGACGCCCGAACGGGCCAGCCGTACGGCGTCGTTCTCGGTGGCGAGGTCGGCGGTCAGGGCCGCGACGGATACCGCCCTCTCACGCGCCAGCAGCAGTTCGCGTTCCAGCAGGGCGGTCTTCCCGCTGCCGGGGCTGGACAGCAGGTTGACGACTGTGGTGCCGCGGGCGGCGAGTCCGGCGCGCAGGGTGTGTGCGCTCGCGTCGTTCTTGGCGAGTACGGCTTGGTGCAGATCGACGGCACGGCACATGGTTCAGCGCTCCTCGAGGATCGGTTCGCGGGTGTGTTCGTGCGGCGGGCCGTCTTCCCAGTGCACGCTGACGATCTGCAGTTCACGGCCCGAGACGAGTCCGTCGGTCGCGGCACCGCACACCGGGCAGCACAGCTGCGGCGGCATTCCGACGGCCCATTCGTCGGCGCAGGGGGCGCATCGGGCGCGGCCCGGCACCGGTTCCGTGACCAGTTCGGCGCCTTCCAGCAGGGTTCCGGCGCAGGCGAGTTCGAAGCAGAAGGAGAGCGCGTCGGGGACCACGCCCGCCAGCTCGCCCACCTGGAGTTCGACTCTCCGCACCGTGGTCACGCTGCCGGACCGCGCGGCCGCCTCTTCCACCTGGCCTACGACGGCCAGCGCGATGGACATCTCGTGCATCGGACTCCGTCCTGGCGAGGGCCGGTCTCCGTCGGCCGCCACGGGCGGGCGGCACGCCTACGCCGTGCGGGGCGGAGTGCGCGAGGGGTGGCCCGCTCCGCCCCATTACAGGTCGCGCCCCGGGCGGCCGGCGGACCGGCACGCCGACGCGGCGCTCCGCGTACACCGTTCGACGCAACGGACAGGTTCTGCCCGGCCGCCGCATCACATCTTGCGGATGCGCAGGTAGCGCCTGAGGTCGGGCAGGGCCAGCCTGAGGAGCGTGGCCAGAGCGGAGGCGCCGACCGCCCCAAGGATGATGTTCTTCTTCATGCTCGTCTCCTCATGTCGCGGCCTCGCCGGCCGTGGCCCGCGGTGCGGGCGCTTCCTGATCCCCGTCCCTCAGCAGCTCTTCGATCAGCCGTACGGCCTCCGGCACGGCGGCGGCCACCGGCGGGCTGAGACCGATGCCCTCCTCGACCGAGGCGGGTTCGCACCCCACCACCAGCGTGCGCCGCGGTGGACTCGCGCCGGTCCCCGCGCAGAGTGTCCCCAGCAGGGCCAGTACCGCGTCGGGTGACATCCGGTGGCCGTCGAGCACGGCGCTGGGCTGCTCGCCACCGCCCGGGCCGGAGGGCTCGATCAGATACACCGTGCCCGGCTCGCCGCCGCGTTGGGTCGCGTCCACCAGGACGAGTGTGTCGTAACCGTCGAGGAGCTGGTATGCGAGGTGCACGCCGCGTACGCCGATGTCCACGGCTTCGACGTGGTCGGGCAGTCGCAGCGCGGCGATCCGGCGGACCGTTTCGACGCCGAAACCGTCGTCGCTCAGGAAGATGTTTCCGACACCGGCCACCAGAATCCGGCCTCTGTCCGGGGCGGGCGGGCTCACGCGTCCTCCAGCGGGCTGACCTCGTCGGGCTGGAAGTACAGGAAGCGGCCCTGCTCCCGGCGGATGTCCGCACCCGGGTCGCCGTCGACGGTCACGGCCAGGTGCACCTGGCCGTCCACGTCGTGCAGCACCGCTTCGACGCGCGCGCTGCGGCCCTGCAGGAACAGGTCCTGCGCGTCGGTGCGCCGCAGGCCCGGCCGCAGCAGCACCCGGCTTCCGGCGCCCAGCGACCGGCCGTCGACCACGACCCGGTCGTGTGCCGGGTCGAAGCCGGCGTCGCTCGCCGGGTCCCACCACGGAGTTTCCGGCGGCTCCACGCCGTACGCGTCGGGCATTGCCGGGGCGGCCTGCAAGGGGGCGGACAGGGCCGGGGAGGGTTCGGGGCCGGTCACGTCCCGAAGGCTGCGTACGGCGCCGTGCAGGCGCTCCAGTACCTCGGGCGGCATCGAGTCGGCCAGGTCGATGACGGCGGCCGCCCGCTCGTCGGTGCCGCGCGCCTCGCGCTTCTCCTCGTCCGTGAGGGCCGCTGTGCGCAGGGCGAGGATCTCGTCGATCTCCGTGGCGTCGTACAGCGCTCCCGGGCTCTCCGGCGCGATCGCGGGGTGGTCCTCCAGGATGATCGGCGAGGACAGCACGAGATCCGCACGCCCGGGTTCGCCGGCGAGTACCGGCCAGGTGTGCAGGTTGCGGCAGGAAGCGACCGCGCCCTTGGCCCACTCGGGAGGGTCCGTCATCGACAGGAACGATCCGGCGCTGAGGCACATCAGGACGTGCGCGGCGACCAGCGAGCGCGGCAGCGCCGCGTCGCGGCCGGCCGATCCGTCCTCCGGCGGGGACCAGGGGGTGGTGTTCTCCACGACCGCGGTGAGCCGCATCACCCGGTAGGGGCCGTCGAGTTCCCGCACGGACAGCCGCACGACACCGCTGATCTCCTCGCACCTGCGGACCAGGCGGCCGAGCGGCCGGCCGACCGCGTCGAGAACGGGCTCGGTCTCCTCGCGGGCAGGGCGGGTGAAGGGAACCGTGACGCCGTCCCCGGCCAGCTCGGCCACCGGGACGACCACCTCGACGCGTTCCTCCGTACCCTCGTCCCAAGGGACCAGGACACGGTCCTCCAGGCGGAGTTCGGGTACTTCCTCGAAGCCGCCTTCGGGGCGGGACCGCTGGACGGTCCGCCGCTGGGCGTGCAGGAAGCGCACTTCGAGGGCCAGCGTGGCGCCCGCCTTCGGCTCCATGAGGCATTCGGTGTGCTGGAAGTCGTGCTCCTCGGACTCGGCGCCCCAGCCCGGCGGTACGAGGACCCCGAACTGCCAGCGCAGCCGGTTCTTGGCCGCCGAGGCCCGGTAGGGGTACAGCACGTACCCCTCGAAGAGCACGGCGTCGGCCACCTGTCGGGCGACGGAGAACCGGGCCTCGGTCTCGCCGGAGAACGTGGTCACGCTCACGGAACCGTCCTTCCCGTGGCCGCGGGCGACACCGCGCCGGTCAGGGCGCGCTCGGGCCGCGACGGGTCCGGTACGCCCGCCTCGGCGAGCAGGGCCCGGAGGGTCGCCTCCCAGGAGGCGAGACCTCGCCGGGAGCGGAAGCCGAGCAGGGTGTCCATAGTGTCGCGGGGCAGCCGGATCCAGCCGCAGCCAGGGAAGTGCTGCTCGACCATTTCCCGCCAGGCCGCGACAGGCATCCGGAAGTCCGCCTCCCTGTCCCAGGGCACGGGCTCGACGTGGAAACCGCCCGCGCCGGTGAACGCCGTGCCCGAGAAGAGCATCAGCAGGGGGACCTCGCCGCCCGTGAGCGCGCCGAAGTACCGCGTGGAGGCGATATCGGTGTCGTACGTGCAGGGCACGACGAGGTCGGTCTCCGTCTCACCGGTGAAGCCGGGGACCATGAGGGAGACCTGCGCGAACTGCACCGGCTGCAGGGTGCTGCCCCAACGCGAGCGCTCGCCGAAGAGGTCCTTCAGCCCGTCGGCCTCGGCGGGTTCGTAGCCGCGCCGGGCCGGTTCGATCCGGATCTGGCAGCGCAGAGCCAGAGCGTGCACCCGGGCGTTCCCGGAGGCGGTGATGCGCAGCCGGAAGACCAGGGTCGGTCCGGCGGCGTACTGGTCGGCGCGTACGCCGGTGCAGGTGAACGCGAACTCCGTCATGGCCGGTCCTCCTCGCGGACCGTGCGCGCGCGTTGCGCGACGGTTTCGAAGAACGCGTCCAGGTCGGCGCGGGCCTCTGCCCCGCCGTCGAAGCCCTGCCACAACAGGCGCATGCGGCCCACCAGTTCATAACAGATGTCGATGGGCACGAGGTAGCACGCGGACTGTCCGTCCGACCGGCGCACGAGCAGCGCCTCCACGTCGGGTTCGAGCAGCGCGGCCAGTCGGCTGCTGTCGAGAACCGCCGGCCACACGGAGGGATCGAGTTCACTCTCGGTGGCGCCGGCCGGGCTCGGGTAGAACGCGGCCAGCCGGTCGAGCGCCGCGTTGCGGAAGAAGAAGGCGACACCGACCGGGATCTGCAGGAGTTCCCAGGCGCCGTCGTCCAGGCGGTGGTCCGGGTCGGCCAGATAGCGGGAGGGAACCGCACGGAAGCGGCCGCCGGCGGCGCCCGGACGCTCGAACAGGAACGCGCACGGAGCGCAGGCGCAGGCCAGCGACCGCTGCTCGGTGTCCACGAGGTGGCGGTGGCTGTCTTCGGCCACCGCCACACCGCAGAGCTCGCAGCGCTCCTGCTGGGGCGTACGTTCGCTCACGAACCGGCGCAGGCCGCGCAGGTCCGAGGACCGTCCGGAAGGCTGAGGCCGGGCCGGGGGCGCGCTCACGGTGCCTTCGCCGGGGCCGGTTGCGCGACCGCGTCAACCCGCGTCCCCGGGCGTGTTGTCCCGGGGCCGGGCCCCGAACCGATCTGGAGCAGAGCCGGCTCGCGCGTGTCCGCGGGCGGCTGCATCTCCACGGCCTTCACCTCGGGCGCGAAGCAGGCGAGAGCGTCCTCGACAGCCTGCTGAGCCGTCGCCCCGGTGGCGGCGCAGCCGCAGCCCGAGCCGCCGGACGAACGCAGGCGCAGGGTCCCCGTGCCTGCGTCGAAGCCGACCACTTCCACCGCGTGTTCCGGAACGGTCGCGAGCGCCCGCGTGATCCGGGTGTCGGTGTCCTCCGGGTGCAGGTCGTGCAGGACCAGCAGGCTCGCGACGAGTTCGTCGCCGAGGAGCCCGGCCAGGCCGACGGGCGCGCTGTCGCCGGCTGCCCCGGCGGTCCCGCCGCTCTTGACGGCTTGGCTGCCGAGGAGAGCGACGATCCGGGCCAGGCCCGCGCCGTAGAAGTCCATCAGAGACCGGACCAGTTCCTCGGCCGCCGCACTCGCCGCCCGGTCCCCGGTGGCGGCCAGACGGTCGATCACCTCTTCGACACGGCGCCCGGCCTGCTCGGCGTTCACCGCGGGCGCCGTCCCGGCCCTCTTCTCGCCGCTCATCCGCCCAGCCCGCTCAGGCCGGTGGGCATGTGCATCTTCTGCACCGTCTTGCCCTCGCCGACGTACATATGAACACCGCACGGCAGGCAGGGGTCGAAGCTGCGCACGGCGCGCATGATGTCGATGCCCTTGAAGTTCTCCGGAGTGTTCTCTTCGAAGATCGGCGTGTTCTGTACGGCGTCCTCGTAGGGGCCGGGGGTGCCGTAGGTGTCCCGGGTGCTCGCGTTCCACGGCGTGGGCGGGTACGGGTGGTAGTTGGCGATCTTGCCGTCGCGGATCACCATGTGGTGGGAGAGGA
This sequence comes from Streptomyces sp. NPDC055287, assembly GCF_053646035.1. Lineage (NCBI taxonomy): Bacteria > Bacillati > Actinomycetota > Actinomycetes > Kitasatosporales > Streptomycetaceae > Streptomyces > Streptomyces sp. NPDC055287. Next base: position 90,834 of record NZ_JBSHNE010000021.1, read on the forward strand.
CGCCGCGTACGGCCTCCGTGAATCCCACGCCGACGGCCTGGTCCGGAACCTCGAACTTCTCCCAGGTCTGGGTGCGTCCGGCGCGTACCTCCTCCAGCCCCTTCTCGGCGAAGTGCAGCGCGATCGCGGCGGTGTAGGCCTGGAAGTAGGTACGGGCGCGGTTGCGTTCCAGCGCGTTGCTCCAGCGCGGGATGTTCCACTCGAAGGTGGTCTCGGGCTTGGTCATCGTGCGCGGCAGGTTGATGACCACGCTGTGGCCGGTGGACTTCACGTAGCCGGTGTCGACGAGCCCCGAGAGCGCGGTGGACCACAGGCGGGCGATGGGGCCGCCGCCGGTGTCCAGGGCGAGGTAGTCCTTGCCGTCGAACCACCGGGGCGACATCACCCAGCTGTAGTTGCCGTTGAAGTCCCGCTTCTGCGGCGCGGGGATCGTGTGCTGGTTCCACGGGTGGCGCGGGTCCACCGGGTTGCCCAGCGGGTCGTGGGTGACGAACTGCTCCTGGCCCTGCCAGTCCTCGTAGTACGAGCTGCCGAGCAGGATCCGGATACCGAGGTTGATCTCGGTGAGGTCGTTGGTGACCAGTTTGCCGTCGACGATGATGCCGGGGGTGACGAACATCCGCCGGCCCCAGTCGCTCATGTTGGCGTACGTGAAGTCGCAGTACTCGGGGTCGTTGAGCGCGCCCCAGCAGCCCAGCAGGACGCGGCGCCTGCCCACCTCCTCGTAGCCGGGCAGGGCCTCGTAGAAGAAGTCGAACAGGTCGTCGTGCAGGGGTACGACGCGCTTCATGAACTCGACGTAGCGCATCAGGCGGCTCAGGTAGTCCGTGAAGAGCTGCACGGAGGCGATGGTGCCGACGCCGCCCGGGTACAGCGTGGAGGGGTGCACGTGGCGTCCCTCCATCAGGCAGAACATCTCCCGCGTGTAGCGGCTCACCTGGAGGGCTTCGCGGTAGAACTCCCCCTCGAGGGGGTTCAGCGACCGCATGATGTCGGCGATCGTGCGGTAGCCGTGGTCACCGGCGTGCGGCGCCTCGGTGCGTTCGGCCAGCTCCAGGACGCCGGGGTTCGTCTCGCGGACCATCTTCTCGCAGTAGTCGACCCCCACCAGGTTCTCCTGGAAGATGTTGTGGTCGAACATGTACTCTGCGGACTCACCGAGGTTGATGATCCACTCGGCGAGGTGCGGGGGCTTCACGCCGTACGCCATGTTCTGGGCGTACACCGAACAGGTCGCGTGGTTGTCGCCGCAGATGCCGCAGATCCGGCTGGTGATGAAGTGCGCGTCCCGGGGATCCTTTCCGCGCATGAAGACGCTGTAGCCCCGGAAGACCGACGAGGTGCTGTAGCACTCGGCGACCCGCTTCTGCTTGAAGTCGATCTTCGTGTGGATGCCGAGGCTGCCCACGATCCGGGTGATCGGATCCCAGGCCATCTCCACCAGGCCGCTGCCGTCGCCGGCCGCCTTCGTCGTCGGTGCCATCGTGTCTGCCGTGCCCTTCTGCAAGCGGGGAGTCTGATCGCGCGGTGAGGTCGGAGGTGGGGGCAGGCCTGCCGGTACGGGCAGGCCTGCGCAGGCGGGCGGAGGTGAGCGGGCCGGGAAGGCCCGCGGCCCGGGCGGGGTTCACCAGGGCGGCCGGTATCCGGTGGTCAGCTGCTCTCCGGTGTGGCGCCACTTGGGTTCCTTGTCGACCGTCCTGGCCGTGATGGACCGCAGCTTGCGGACCACCGCGCCGTAGGCGCCGCTCGCGGCGCTCGACACCTTCCCGCCGGGCGGTTCGTCCATGAACGGCATGAACTTGTCGGGGAAGCCCGGCATGGTGCAGGCGATGCAGATGCCACCGACGTTCGGACAGCCGCCGATGCCGTTCATCCAGCCGCGCTTGGGGACGTTGCACTTGACGACCGGGCCCCAGCAGCCCAGCTTGACCAGGCACTTGGGCGAGTCGTACGTGAGGGCGAACTGTCCCTGCTCGTAATAGCCCGCGCGGTCGCACCCCTCGTGCACGGTGGCGCCGAACAGCCAGGTCGGACGCAGTTTGTCGTCCAGCGGGATCATCGGAGCGGAACCGGCCGCCTGGTAGAGGAGGTAGGTCAGCGTCTCCGAGAAGTTGTCGGGCTGGATGGGGCAGCCGGGCACGCACACGATGGGGATGCCGGCCTTGGACTTCCAGTCCCACCCGAGGTAGTCGGGCACACCCATGGCTCCGGTGGGGTTGCCCGCCATGGCGTGGATACCGCCGTAGGTGGCGCAGGTGCCGATGGCCACGACCGCCAGTGCCTTGGGCGCCAGCCGGTCGATCCATTCGCTGGTGGTGATCGGCTGGCCGGTCTCCGGGTTGTCCCCGAAGCCGCACCAGTACCCCTCCTGTTTGATCCCCTCGTTGGGGATGGACCCTTCGATGACGAGCACGAAGGGGTCGATCTCACCGCGCTCGCCCTTGAAGAACCATTCGATGAACGTGTCCGATCCTCCGACCGGACCGCATTCGAAGTCGATCAGGGGCCAGTGGACGGCGATTTTGGGCAGGCCCGGCAGCACGCCGAGGACGATCTCCTCGATGCTCGGCTGCATAGCCGCTGTCAGGGCGACCGAGTCACCGTCACAGCTCAGGCCGGCGTTGATCCAGAGGATGTGGATCGGGGGCGCCTCGTCGGCGGGCGCACCCGGGGCGTCCGCGGCCTCGGCTGTGTTCGGCGTCGCTGCACTCATGGGGAGCGCCTCCTTGGGGAGGTGTGGACGAAAGCCGGCATTCCGACCGTCAGCTTTCTTGGTAGCAGGCATCCGGGGCCGGTGCGCCGCCATCGGGGGCCGTTCCGGTGACATCGGCCTCCGCGCGGGTCGCGGGCGCCACTCGACTTGCGGAAGCGGGCGGATCGAGGTGGAGCGGGGTCCGCGGTGGTGTCTCCTTGCGGACGAATGCGCGGCGCAGTGCGTGGTACGGGGCGTCCGGGTCGGAGAAGGTGCGCAGCATGTGCGTCAGCTCCTCCTCGCGGAACGCCGCCAGCGGCCTGACGCTCTCCTGACGGTCCAGCTCCGCCTTCTTGCCGCGTACGCGTGCCTGGGTCGCGGGCAGCGAAGCCAGCTGCGCCGCGAGCCGGGCGGCCTCTCCCGTGAACGCGTGCGGGGCGCACTCGATCACCCGGTCGACGAGACCCATCCGCTGTGCCGCCGTCGCGCTCACCGGCAGGGCCTCACGCGTCAGCCGACCGGCGACCTCGGAGCCCACTCTGCGGGGCAGTGTGTACGTCCAGTACTCCGAGCCGTACAGGCCCATGAGGCGGTAGTGCGGATTCAGTACGGTCCCGGCCCTGCACCACACCTCGTCCGCCGCCAGGGCGAGCATCACCCCGCCCGCGGCCGCGTTCCCGCCCACTGCGGACACCACCAGCCGGTCGGTGGTGGTCAGTACGGCTTCGACCAGGTCGTCGATGGCGTTGATGTTGGCCCAGGACTCGCCGGCGGGGTCGTCGGCCGCCTCGATGACGTTCAGGTGGATGCCGTTGGAGAAGAAGTCCCGGCCACCGCCCAGCACGAGTACGGACGTGGGACGCGCACACGCCTCCCGGTAGGCGTCCAGCAGGCGCCAGCACTGAGCCGTGCTCATGGCGCCACCCGGGAAGGAGAACGAGAGGATGCCGACCTGCCCGTTCTCCCGGTAGCGGATGTCGGTCCAGGTGCGGCGGGACGGGTCCGCCGGCAGCGGCGCGGGATGTTCCGGCAAGGGGGGCAGCCGGTCGGCGAGGGCCTGGACCGCGGGCAGTTTGAACGTGGCGGGCTGCCCCGGGCCGCGACGCGGGCGCAGTTCGGGAATCCACACGGCGCCGTCCGTCGTCGCCCGGCACACCGCACCGGCCCTGGTGGCCAGCAGTGCGCCCGGACGGCCGCGCAGCGCGTCCTCGGGGTGGCCCCCGTGGAGGTACCACTCGCCGCCGAGCAGTTCGTCCAGTACACCGGGCTGCGAGTCGGCAGCGCGCAGCTTGCGCAGTACGGTCTCCGTGGAATCCGACGCCCAGTCGATCCGCCGGTCGTCCTGTCTCAGGTACGGGCGGGTGCGGACGGCGGTACCTGCCTCGCTTCCCCGGGGCTGTCTCCAGGGGATGTACGATCCGCCCGCGAAGCGCTCCACCGCCAGCAGGACGGCCGCAAGTGCGGCATCGGCCACCTCGTTGCGGTAGAGGTCGCTCTTGGCCACCGGTGGTACGGGACAGGCGACCGATGCCCACACGTCACCGGCGTCCATCTCCGCGTCGGCCTGAAGGACGGTCACACCCCACTCGGTGGCGTTCTCGTGAATCGCCCAGTCGAGCGACGAGGGCCCGCGGTCACCGACGGGCCCCGGGTGGACGACGAGACAGGTGTACGCGGACCACACGTCCGAGGGGATAGCCGTTTTCAGCATCGGTGCCACGACGAGCTGCGGCTCGTGCCGCCGGACGGCTTCGCGCAGGGACTCGGCGTGCGGGGTGAGTTCCACCGCCACGCTGTGGCCGTGGTCCCTCAGTTCGGCATGCACGCGCTGGGTGAGGCTGTTGAACGCGCTGGCCACGAGCAGGATGTGCATGGCAACCTTCCCCGGCACGGACGCCGGCGGTCGTCGTCGCGGCTGGGACTTCCCCGGCCGCTGCGATCGTCGGGCACGCCATACGAACGGGGACGGCGACAGGCTGCGGGGTCACCCGAAAGCGCACCGCCCGACGCCCACCCGGCGGGGGGCCGTCGGCCCGGTGGGACAGGTTCCGGGCCGGCGGGCGGGCGCGACGGCGCTTCCGGCGCGGCCGTTCGCCGACCGTGCGGAGGCTGAGCCGACACGGGTCCTCACCCCGCCGTCATCGTCGGCCTGTGCGCGTCGCGTCGTCAGTTCGCGTCCGTCAGCCCTCTCGCCCGGCCCGCCTCGTCCCACTGGATCTCCAGGATTCGCTCGACGGCGTCACGGTTGACGGGCCCGAAGACGTGGGGGAACAAGGTGCCCCCGGCGACTCCGGGCGGCGGGGCGGGAACCGCCGCCTCCCGTTCCACCGTGGCGGTGAGGCGGTCCTCGTCGAGGCACAGCACCAGCAACGGCCTCGGCGCGGTCCGGTAGAACGCGTTGACGACGGCCAGAGTGGTCTCGTCGTCCGGGGAACAGTGGACGAAGCCGTCCTCCGCGAGGGAAGCGGGTGCATAAGGGTGGTCGGGAAGGGCGCTCCAATCATCGAGCGTCACCACGTGATAGATCATGCCGCGGTTATACAGCAGCCACTACGACGAACCACCGCCCGCTTCCCGAGCAGCCACGGGAGCCGCCGATTCAGTGTGCGGCTTCCAGCGCGGCCCGCCATACCGGGCTGTCGACGTAGTGGTTGTCGAAGTGCTCGGAGGACTCGGCGATTTCCCGCGGGCTCGCCTCGCCCCGCATCACCCGGCCGAGCAGCCGGAGGTAGTCGAAGCGCGGCATGCCGGGCGTGAAGACGAACAGCACGTCGGCCTCGGCACCCGGAGCCGCAGCGAAGGCGTGCGGCGTGTGCGGCGGTACGAGCAGGAGGTCGCCCTCGTCCAGGATTTTCACCTCGTCGTCGACGAGTACCTGAAGAGAGCCGCCGATGACGAAGAAGAGCTCCGAGGCCCGGGTGTGGAAGTGGGCCGGGGCGCCCACGGCCCCCTCGGCGAACTGCGAGCGGTAACTGGTGAGCGAGCTGCCGTCGGTGCCGCAGTCGGCGAGCAGAGTCATGACGCTGCTCGGGTCGCTCGTGGTCTCGGCAGTGGCGGCGCGGGTCAGAAGCGGCGTGAGTGCGGGGGCGTTCATCGTCGTACTCCCTGGGCTGAGCTGCGGCTCCGGGCGTCTCCCGTGGCCTTGTGCATACGACTTTATGCAACTGGGAGACCCACTGAGGGGTGCATTTTCCTGCCGGAATCACGGGTCAATTCTGTCCGGCTCGACGGCGCACCGCCCGTCCGCGCCGCGTGCAGGAGCGGCGTGGCGTGCCATGGAGCGGCTCGTTGCCCCTTCCCGTCTGGCACGTTCGGACGGCGTGATTGGTATGCTCGCCGCCTTGTCCGGACGGGCATGAGCACATCATTTGGAGCAACCCTCGGGCATGGTCGCCGACGACGTATCCGCGGAGTTTCACGACTACTTCGAACGCCACTACGCCGAACTCGCCCGCTTCGCATACCTCTTGACCGGTGAGGCGGACGCCGCCGACGACATCGCCGCGGATGCGCTGCTCGCGCTCTGGCACCGCTGGGACCGGGTACGTGCCGCCGATCATCCGGCGGCCTACGCACGCGGTGTCGTTGCCAACGGCAAGCTGCAGAAGTTCTACGGCACCGGCGAGCTGGGCGGCGACGGCCAGGACGAGGGCCAGGACCCGATGTTCAAGCTCAAGGACGGTGCCGTCCTGAAGAATGTCGTCCTCGGCTCCCCCGCCGCCGACGGAGTGCACTGCGCGGGCAGCTGCACACTGGAGAACGCGTGGTGGCAGGAGGTCGGCGAGGACGCCGCCACGTTCAAGAGCACGTCGTCCTCGGCCACTTACACGGTCAAGGGCGGCGGCGCGCGGAAGGCCTCCGACAAGGTTTTCCAGTTCAACGGCGCCGGAAAGCTCACGGTGACCGGTTTCCAGGCCTCCGACTTCGGCAAGCTGATGCGCAACTGCGGCAAGCAGTACAAGCGGACGATGGTCATCAGTGACGTCGACATCACCGCGCCCGGCAAGTCGATCGTCGGTATCAACCAGAACTACGGCGACACCGCGACGCTGAGCAAGGTGCGGATCACCCGGCGACAGCGGCAAGAAGATCAAGGTCTGCACCCGCTTCCAGGGCAACAGCACCGGCAAGGAGCCGAAGGAGCTGGGCAGCGGCCCCGACGGCACGTACTGCGTCTACAAGGCCTCCGACGTCACCTACAAGTAGCCCGTCTCCAGAGCGTTGCCGGGGTGCCCCGCGGGCCCCAGCCCACGGGGCACCCCCTCTTCCCGGCCGGCCGACGCGCGGGCGGGGTCCGGCGCGTGCCGGGCTGCGTCAGGGGTACCTGGGAAGCATGCAGGCACTGTCTCAGGATGTGATCGAGTTGGTACGTGAGGAAGTTGACCAGGTCAAGGCGGAGCTGGTGGCTGCCGTGAGCGAAGGCCGACGGGGCTCGGCGGCGCTGGGCGCGGGCGGAGTACTGGGGTTGCTGGCCTTGTTGGCGGCACAGGAATCGGCGGTACGCACGCTGGAGCGTGTGTGGCCGGCGCAGCGCGTGGCGGGGGTGTTCGCGGTCGCGTACGGTGTCGGGGCGGTGGCGTTCGCGGGGTACGGGCGGGCGAGACTGCGCGAGGCCCGGGCCGCGTCACGCGAGGCGCTGACGTGTTCGCTGGATGCGGTGGAGCAGGTCGCGGGCGAGCTGAGCGGTGGCTGACGGGGCCGACGGTCCCGGACCGTCTCGGAGTGTGCCGCTTCCGGCAGCGGGAGGCGACGTACGGGCGCGGGGCCCCCCCCCCCGGGGGGGGGCCGCCCCCCCCCCACGACCCCAAAACGGCCGGGCGGGGGGGGGGGGGGCCCCCACACGGGGGCCGGGGGGGGCCCCGGG
>NZ_JBSHNE010000021.1:98399-105202 GCF_053646035.1 Streptomyces sp. NPDC055287
TTTTTTTAAACCCCCCCCCCGTTGTGGTTGTGGCCGGGGCGGGGGGGGGGGGGCCGCGGGGGGGGGGCCCCCCCCCCCCGGGGGGGGGCCCCGCGCCGACGCTCATGTCCGCATACGGGCCGGTCAGTTGGTGACGGGCCACTCCAGTGGCTCGCCGTGGAAGCCCTGGGTCAGCTCCACCGCGGCGGCCTTCTGGCCCTCGGGCACGAGGAATGCGGTGCAGATCTTCTCCGACTGCCCCACGCTCAGCTTCTTCTCCGTGTCCGGGGCCGGGCAGTTGGGCCACTTCGCGTCGCCCATCAGGACGAGGAGGGCGCGGGTGCGCCAGCCCCCGTCCGTCTTGACGACCAGGTCGTCGTCCATGTCCCCGACCTCCATGGCCGTGCCGCTCTTGTGGGTGAGCGTCGACCAGACGTAGACGGGAACCTGCGGACCGTCCTTCTTGTCCTTCTCCAGCCCGGAGTTGTCCATGTCGGCCGTGGTGCCCATCTGCACCTTGGTCGGTGTGACCGTGTACTTGCCATCCTTCGACTTCTGCATGCTGCTTTCCTGCTCCGGGCTGGCCTCACCCAGGCGGAACTTCTTCTTGCCGCCCGACGCGTCCGACCCCGAGCCGGACGATTGTGAGCCGGAGCCGCCCCTCTTGCCCGAACCCAAGTCGTTGCAGCCGGTCAGCGCCAAGGCCAGCGCCAGAGCACCCATCGCCGCCGGTACAGAACGAGTCCACGTACGCATGTTTCCCACTTTTCCCGTTGAATGTCCCCGTTGCCCGGCCGGGACAACTAGCCCGCACGACCGGACCCACGATCTGCGGCCATCCTGCCAGAGAAGGATCACCCCCCGGCAAGGGGGCCACACCCGGGCCGCGGAGCCACCGGCCCGGGGTGCCGGCGCATGAGCCCTCCGCGCCAACGGCCTTTTGGCTACACCAGGCGCCAATCCGGTGCCCCCTGCCTCGGTGCTGAGGCAGGGGGCACTCATCGCGAGTAGATGAGCTACGGACATCTGTCAGGTGTGCGACCCAGGAGCGTCCGAAGTAAGTCGGTGAGCACGAGCCGAGCGCGATCACGGTCGCGCAGTTCGTCGTGGCCGAAGCGGAACACCTCGTATCCGCGGAACTTCAGGTCGCGGTCGCCGCCCATGGTCGCGGCGTACTTTGCGCTGTCGGGTACGGCTCCGCCGTCGCGCGTGCAGTGCTGCATGCCGTCGACTTCCATCACCACGCGGCGGTTCGCGGGCAGCAGCATGAGGAAGTCCATGCGGAGGTTCTGCATGGCGCGTTCCCTGCGCTCGCGGACGGTCTTGGGATCCCAGTGCACCCATATCTCTGGCAGGAGAGCAGGTACATCGTGCAGTTGGCTCTTGTAGAGGTTGTGGTAGAGCCAGAACAGGTTCTTCCGGCCTGCGGATTCACGTGGCAGGGAAGCCTGCATGCGGCGGTAGAGGGAGTGGCTGGCCGTCTCAGTGTTTTTGATGTTGCGGGTCTCCTGCCACCAGGACAGCAGGTCGCTCCAGAGGAGCCCGTTCAAGGATCGACGTGCCCGGCTGACCGGCCGGGCCGACCGTGATCCAGCGCATCCTGCCCTGCCCGACATCGCTGCGGACCTCGAAGCCGAGGACGTCGCGGTAGAAGGCGAGCGACGCGTCCGGGTCGTCGTGCGGAAGGGAAGTCGTGTGAATGGTGATGTCCATGGTGAGCAGGCTAGAGGCGGCTCCGTGAACCGCGCTTCTCGAATCCTGATCGATCCGGACACGCCCGGACGTTCACGGGCATGTCACGCGGAGCACACTCGCTTCCCGCGACGGTGCACCCGATGCCCCGTCAGCCGCCCTCCAGGGGCAACGGAGGCTTAACGCCGGTCTTTCGTTCCGATGTATCACCCTCCCCCACCCTGGCTTGCACCACGGGCATCATCGTTCGAGTGTCGGAAAACGAACGAATGACGACAGGCGCGGCGAGCGTCCAATGAACCCGGACTTTCCGGGGCCCGACGGCGGCGCAGATCGGCGCGGCCAGGGCTACACCTTGCGCATCACCGCCGTGCCCGCGGTCCACCGCCAACTCCTCGACTGCTGCCAGCCCCTCGACGGCACCGCGGCAGTCCCGGCTCAGCGCAAGGCCGCCGCGAGTACGAGAACCGCGTCGCCGCACTCCCGGCTGCCAGCCTGCGTTGGCCCTGTTCTCGTATAACTACGGCCAGGTGGCGTGTAGCGCTGAGCAACTACGCGGGCTGCGCTCGTGCTGTTGAAGGGCGGCGAAGTCGGCGTGTGCCGTCTCGACTGCCTCTGGGTACGCCTGGATCTTCTCGTGCTCGGCCAGCGCCCGGTAAATGCTGGAGAGGCTGGGGCTCTGTCCCCTGCGGCGGCCGGTGGGGATGAGCAGGTCGGGCTGGATGTCCTCGACGGTCTCGCCGTTCGCGCGGCGGCGGAGCACGGTCTGCAGCATGTCGTCGGTGATGACCGGGGGCCGGCCGCCGTGGTTTCCCTTGCGGGCCGCGGCGTCCAGCCCTTAGAGGGTGGACTCCCGGATGTTCTCCCGCTCCGTCTCCGCCATCGCCGCGAAGAACCCGAACAGCAGACGGCCCGGCCCGCTGGGGTCGTACATCCCCTGAAGGGGACCGGCGAGCATCACCAGCACCAGGCCGTGCGCGGTGAGGTGATCGGCCAGGGCTGTCAGCTCTGCGGCGTCGCGTCCCAGACGCTTCATCTCGTTCACTGTGAAGATGACGCGGCAGTGCGGGGCATGGGCCTTGACCTCCCTCGCGGCGGCGAGCGCGGCCTCGAACTGTGGCCGGACCCGCACCCGGGTGCTGATCTTCTCGGCGAAGATCTTGTCCCGCGGGATGCCGTGTCCGGCGAGCGCGTCGAGCTGCGACTGGAGTTCCTGGGTGAGGCTGGAGCACCTCGCGTACCCGATGCGGATGTCTGCGGTCGGAGTGTCCGGGTCGATGGGCGCGGGCGCCGGGGTGCCGGGCCGCCACGGCTGGCCGGGGCCGCGGTCGGAGGGGGTGGGCACACGCAGGAGTTTCGCGAGCCGGGGCACCTTCGTGAAGCGGCCGGTGTGGTAGGTACCGGCGACGACTCCGGAGCGCGAGCGGCAGGGTGAGCCTGGCGATGCGTTACAGCGTGGGCAGGAGTGGCGCTCAACGTCGTCCGCTTCGGACACGGGTGCGGTGTGAGGGTCCGTCATGATCCCGAGTGCTGTCACAAACATTTCCCAGAACATGCCTGGTTCCATTTTTGAGTGAGAACGAGTTGTGACAGTGAATCCGCGATCCGGACCGCTGTCGCCGACCGTTTCCGATCTCGCTCCGGGAAATGGTCGTTTGTGAGAGCCTCGGTCAGCCTGTGCGTACGCCGTCGATGGCGATCGCGAGCAGGAGGTCGGCCTCGGCCGGGCCGTCGGCGTCCTGCTCGGTAGCCAGTGCGATGGCGCCGACGAGCTTCAGCAGCTGGGTGATGGTGATCCCGGACCGCACGACACCCGCCGCTCGGGCGTGCGAAAGGAGGGCGTCTCCGGCGGTGGTGATCATGTCGTGACAGGTCTCGCCCAGCGCTGGGTCTCCTTCGCGCATCAGCGACGCCCCCAGTCCGCGGTTGGCCACGGCGTGCGCGCCGACGGCGCGAAGCCAGGTGGACAGCGCCTGGCCCGGGTCGGGTTCGGCGAGAAGTGCATCCGCCGTCGCGCACAAGGTCTCCACTCGACCCTTGAAGACCGCCTCCAGGAGTGTCTGTCGGGAGGGGAAGTGGCGGTGCAGCGTGGCCGAGCCAACTCCGGCGCGGCGTGCGACCTCCTCCAGGGAGGCGTCGGCGCCATGCTCGGCGATCAGAGCCCCGGCGGCAGCCACGATCTTCTCGAGGTTGCGGCGGGCGTCGGCACGCATCGGTCGGCGGGGTTGGGCGGCGCCCTTCGGCATGGGTGCTCCTGGCAGCTTGATAAGTGGGGTGGTCCTCCATATCGTAGCGAACGAGAAACGGAGGGCCACCCCACTTAAGGGAATGGCTCCCCTTCCGCACGGACGCGATGGAGAAAAACGTGAAGCTGACGCAGAAGACCGTCGTGGTGGCGGGTGCGACCGGCCTGCAGGGCAGGGCCGTGACACATCACCTGCTCCGCGACGGCTGGCAGGTGCGCGCACTGACGCGCGACCCGGACGGGCCGCAGGCCACGGCGCTGTCGCGGGCCGGCGCACAGGTGGTGCGGACGCAGATGGAGGACGTCGACTCCCTGGCCGCCGCGGCCGAGGGTGCCTGGGGCTTGTTCAGCGTCCAGCCCACCGTCGGCTCGCCCGGCACCGCGCCGGACTTCACCGCCGACGACGAGGTGCGCTGGGGAGTGAACGTCGCCGAGGCCGCGCACGCCGCGGGCATCGGGCATTTCGTCTTCACCTCGGTCGCCGAAGCGGACCGGCACCTTGAGGAGAAGCTGCCGGTGAACCTGGTCAGCAAGTGGCGGATCGAGCAGCACATCGCCGGGATCGGCCTGCCCGCGACCATCCTGCGGCCGGTGTCCTTCATGGAGAACTTCACCGGCGGATACGCGCTGCGGAACGGGCACCTGTCCACCGGGCTCGCTCCGGAGGTCCCCCAGCAGATCATGGCCGTCGACGACGTCGGCGCCGTCACCGCGCTGGCGTTCTCCCGTCCCGAGGAGTGGATCGGCCGGGCCGTCTCCCTGGCCGGGGACGAACTCACGCCGGTCCAGATCGCCGCGGCCATCGGGAAGGCGCTCGGCATACCGCTGCCCTACGTCCAGATCCCGATCGACGCGATCCGGGCCCTGAGTGAAGACTTCGCCTACGCCAACGAGTGGCTCAACGAACGTGGCTACCGCGCGGACATCCCCGCCACCCGGAAGATCTACCCCGGCGCGATGGACCTCCGTACCTGGCTGCAGCGCACCGGCGCGTCCCAGATCGACGCGTTCCTCGACTCCACGCGCACAGCCGGGCAGGACGCATGAGCGCCCGCACTCACAGCCTCGGGCGTGTCGGGATCTGGGCGGGGGACTTCGACCACCTCTCCGCACCCGAGATCCGCAAGGCGGCCGCAGCGGTCGAGAACCTCGGCTTCGGCACCCTGTGGTTCCCCGAGACCACGGGCCGGGAGGCCATGGCACAGGCCGCGATCCTCCTGGCGGCCACCGGGCACATCACCGTGGCCTCCGGCATGACCGACATCTACGCCCGGGACCCGGTCACGACCGCCGCCGCGCAACGCACCCTGGAGGACGCGTTCCCCACCCGGTTCCTGCTCGGTCTGTGGGAGAGCCACCCCAGCCTGGCCCAGGACATCCGCGGCCACCGCTTCGGCCCGGCTCTGGCCACCATGCGCACCTACCTCGACGCACTGGACGCCGCCCCGTTCGGGCCGCCCGGCACGGCCGCCTCACCGAACCGCGTGCTCGCCGCCCTGGACCCCGGCATGCTCGCCCTCGCCGCCGAACGCGCCCGGGGCGCAACGGTGCTGGGCATGCCCGTCGAGTACACCCGCACCGCCAGGACCGTCCTCGAAGACGACGGCCTGTTGGCCATCACCCAGCTGTGCGTGCTCAGCCACGACCGCGCGGACACCGCCGACCTGGCACGCTCCACGGCCGCGGCCGCCCTGCCGAACCGCCGCGACCTGCTGCGAGGACTTGGACACGAGACCCCGGACGCGGTCGACAGCCAGCTGGTCGACGCGCTGGTGGCCCACGGCCGTGCCGAGGACATCGCCCACCGTGTCCAAGAGCACTTCGACGCCGGAGCCGACCACGTCAGTCTCCACCTTGTGACCACCACACCCGGCGCCCCGTCCGTACGGCAGTGGGAGCAACTCGCCATGCACCTCCCCGTCTAACCCGGTACACCCATACAGGAACACGGCGCTTGTGGGGAATCCTGAAAGCCGTCGCCGCGCCAGCTCAGGACTGCTGATGACGAGGGCGAGCCTCATCTGTCGTGCCATCCTCGTCCTCGTCCAGTTCGACCGCGTCCGGGTCGTGCAGAGACCACAGCCCCTCGCCCGGTCCGCGGGCCGCGAGGTTGAACTGGACGCGGCCCATGAAACCCCCGGAGCCTGGCCCCCCTACACCGAACTCTCCGGCGTCCGCGTCTACTTCATCCACGTCCGCGTCCTGCCACCCACCACCACCGCCAGCAAAGCCGGCAAAGCCACCCGCGTCACCCTCACCCACGACGAACTCACCAACCCCGACACCACCTGACGGCGCACCACACAGCATCCCAATAGCGGCCCGCAGAAACTGCACCACGCTCGATCAACCTGCACACACCACATACGCGCAGGTCAAACAGCCGCTGCCCCGCTCAACCCCACACTCCCAGCACCCCGAGCCACCACGAAGACCACCCAGAAAAGCTGAGAAACCCCAGCTCGCAGCCACAGCAACGACTCCGAAAATCTGAGCGACGACACACCTGGCCCGCCACGCCCGCAGTGCGCCCCTGCCCCTCCACTTGCGGACATGCCAGTGCCACGAACACGGCTGCCGCTGGCACTCCCGCCACCGCGGTTGCGCCGGCCCCATACTGCTCATCCTCATTCGGGCATCTGGCGGACGGATCTGGCGACTCACCGACGCCTGCGCAGCCTGCGCCAGCGCCACCACCGATGCCGCCGCAGTGCCCTACACCGTTGTCGCCACCACGGCTCAGGCGGCAACGACCGCGTCCCGGCCGGGACGGTCCCACATCCGGCGACCTAAGGGCTTGCAGATCATTAACACGTCGTCTTGATCTTCTTGTGGGGCTCGTCGGATTGGCTGAGGACCCGGGCATGGAGGGCCGCAAGAACGACGC